>JALZWO010000165.1 GCA_023300375.1 Granulosicoccus sp.
TGTTCGCAGGTTTGATCGAGGGCCAACGCTGGTTCAACTTGCGCCGTCAGGTTTTTGATTTTCGCCACAAGCTTGCGCAATCCCCTGTGAAGGGTCTGATGGGAGCACGTGTCGCTGTTTTGCCACATCAAATTTACATCGCTGTTGAAGCACTGACCCGACGACACCCCAGGCTCTTGCTTGCAGACGAAGTTGGCTTGGGTAAAACCATAGAAGCGGGCATGATTGTTCACAGCTCACTGGCGAACAATCTGGTTTCTCGTGTGCTCATTACTGTGCCCTCGCCTCTATTGCACCAGTGGCTGGTTGAGATGCTCAGAAAATTCAACTTAAGCTTTAGCATCATGGACGATGAACGTTTTACTGAGCTCGCTCCGTCCGCCCCCGACGGCAATCCGTTTCTGGCAGAACAACTGGTTCTGTGTTCTTTAGACACATTGCTAGACAACGATGAAATCGGTGATGCCGCAGCCAGTGCTGGCTGGGACATGCTAGTAGTCGATGAAGCACATCACCTTGCCTGGGAGGACAATGCGCCCTCCGACGCTTACACGCTAATTGAAGAGCTTGCATTAGAAACAGAATCGGTTCTATTACTAACAGCTACCCCAGAGCAACTCGGGCAATCTGGGCATTTCGCGCGGCTACGCCTACTTGATCCACAACGATTTGGTTCGCTGGAGCAGTATCAGCAAGAAGAATCTGGTTTCACACAGCTTGCATCTGTCGCCGATAAACTCGCATCACAAGAAGCACTTGATGAAAGCCAAGTTAAACAGCTGGAACAGCTATTGGGTGACGACTTCTCCGATACTGAAAAGAAAACGCTCAACAGTGGTGCAGCTCTTGCCATGAGTGAGCTTGGCAATGAACTTATCTCTAAGATGATAGATCGGCATGGCACCGGCCGTCTCATGTTCAGAAACACACGACAAGCTATCAGTGGGTTCCCCGAACGACAACTGCATCAGTATGAACTGGATGAAGACTCTCATGAGAGTCGCGCCACGTGGCTCATTGAGTTCATGACTGAGCGCTACCCACAAAAAATTCTGGTCATTTGCGCATCGATGGGAAGCGTAAAAAACTTAACTGAGCTACTGCGCAAAGCGGGTATTTCCAGTGCGCAGTTCCACGAAGATTTAAGCATTGTGGAGCGTGACAGAGCCGCAGCCTGGTTCGCAGATCCAGAAGAAGACTGCCGTTTATTGTTATGCTCAGAAATTGGCAGTGAAGGACGTAACTTCCAATTTCTACACAACATGGTGATGTTCGAGCTGCCAGAATCACCCGATCTTCTTGAGCAACGCATCGGTCGCCTAGATCGCATTGGACAAAAAGAAACTATCCAGATTCATGTACCTGTAGCGAAAGGCTCACGAGATGCTTTACTGTCAAGCTGGTACCACGAAGGTCTCGATGCCTTTGAGAGAATTTGCAAGTCCGGCACTGCAGTGAGAAAAATCGTTGAAGACGATCTTCAAGCACTTCTACAAAGCGACACCTACACTGCAGCGCAACTTGCCAAGCTGATTAAAAGATCTAACACTGCGCGCGAAACAATTGAACAAGAACTAGAGACTGGTCGTGACCGGCTACTAGAGCTTAATTCAAATCGACCAGAACTCATTCAAGAGCATCTCGATGCGCTTGCCAGAATAGATCGTAACTATCAACTGCAGGATTTTATGGATGCCGTGTTTGATCGCTTCGGTGTCGATGTTGCCGAGCAACGTGATCACTGGATTGTGCATCCTAGCGACCACATGCAAGTTGAGCACTTCCCTCACCTGCCTGCCTCTGGCATGACGATAACGTTTGAGCGTGAAACAGCTTTAACCCGTGAAGACTTTACGTACCTGACCTGGGATCACCCTATGGTGGTGAGCTGCATGGATTTGATTCTTGATGAAGGCTATGGCCAAGCTGACTGTCAGGTCATCAAGACAGATTTACTTCCAAAAACGCTGACTTTTATCGAAGCCAGTTATGTATTGCAATGTACAGCCGACCCTGAACTCAACATTGATCGCTATATACCCGCTCAGGTTCAATCGTTCTGTATAGGCATTGATGGGCAGGATTACACCCAAACACTGGAAGATGTTGAGCTCGATACGCTTAAGCAACGTTACGATAGAAACGCCTTGCGTAAGGTGATTTTGAAAAATCGCTCTGCCATTGAAAAATTGATTGATCATTCGGACGCACTAACAGCTGCCACCTTGCCTGATTTAGTTGAGAATGCTCGCGAGCAAATTGTGAGCGAATTCAGCGAAGCTCGGGAACGTTTGGCCAGCCTTGCTCGTGTTAACCCATCGGTGAATGAGAGTGAGGTGGAAGAGTTGGCCGCGCACGAGACAGAGCTACTGGACGCATTGCAAGGTACGCACTCTCGTGCGGTGTCTATTCGCGTTATGTTTAATAGTTGAATAGGAGCAGCTTATGAAAATTGTCTCGTTCAATGTAAACAGTGTGCGCTTGCGCCTGCATCAACTCGAAGCCTTAGTCGCCGCACACGACCCAGATGTGGTCGGCTTGCAAGAGACTAAGGTTGTTGACGCCGACTTTCCTGAAGAGGCGTTAAAAGAGCTCGGATTTCATAGCGCGTTTGCAGGCCAGAAAACACACTACGGTGTGGCCATGCTCTCTAAAACACCGATGCGCGATGTCAGTATCGGTTATGTCACTGACACCGACGAATCCCAGAAGCGGCTTGTTAGTGCAAAAGTCACCAGCCCAAAAGGTGTAGACGTTACAGTGATCAATGGGTATTTCCCTCAAGGGGAGAAACGTGATCACCCTATTAAGTTTCCAGCAAAACAAAAATTTTATACTGATCTACAAACTAAGCTAGAAACACAGCACAGTGCTAACGATAACCTAGCGTTGATAGGCGACTTTAATATAGCGCCAGTGGACGCTGATCTTGGCATTGGCCCTGACAATGTAAAGCGCTGGCTAAGACAAGGCGCCACCAGTTTTTTACCCGAAGAACGTGAATGGTTCGAACGCCTCCGCGCTTGGGGGCTCGATGACAGCTACCGCGTTAAATACCCAGACAAGGACGACAAGTTCAGTTGGTTCGATTACCGAAGCAAAGGCTTTGATCGTGAACCCAAGCGCGGCTTACGCATTGATCATCTGTTAACTACCCGCTCTATGACCGCTGTGCTTAAAGATAGCGGTATAGACTACGACATTCGCGCTATGGAAAAGCCTTCTGATCACTGCCCTGTTTGGTCTGAGTTTGATATTTAGACCTCAGACCTCAGCCTCAGACCTCTTACGGACAAGGGCTGCCACCAATGGGCCACCAGGGTGTTAATTGAGACTCCAGAAAAGCAATGGCACATTGATCATTCCAATCAAACCCAGAGAATCATCGGTTAACACAAGGTCTCTAGACGACGTGCCTCCAGCTAGATCTCCAATAACTTGCGTTGTTGCAGTGATAGGATCAACTTGTAGAAGTTGTCCATTGGCACTCGCAGCGTAGAGTACATTTTCGAAACCCACCAAGGCATTCACATAAGAGTGTTGTTGTTCTGTTCACGCTTTATATAAACCTATGCTTAAGAGTTGGTTCAATGTTACACGCGCTGATTTTCGAAAAATGAGAGACATTAGTAGTTAATAAATAAAAAATACTACTGCAAGCACGATTACCGCTACCGGCGAAATCCAGTTTCCATCGTAAAGTACGTAGGATTAAGCCCTTTCAAAGGCTCTTGAAGTGCAGCCACCTCAGATGCTGGCCCATGGACTTCTAGCAAATCCAGATCGGCTATTTGCAATGCTTGTTTCAACAAACCATCCACGTTTTCAAGGTGCTTCAAGATACCCGCAGCATTGGCATAACCTTCGCGGCAATGGGCGCGCTGACCACTAAAACCGAATCCGTAGAACGCAACATCAGTTTCTGATTTGGTCCGTTCAACCATTTGCTCACCGAGCGCTTTGAACTCATCCATCTTACCTTCATGTACCGTGAAGTACGGGACAAGCGAGCATACTGTATCTTCTAGAGCCATGGTTCTATTCCTCGTTAGTGAGAATTCAATCTAACTTAGAAATTCACCAATGTAAACTAGACAAAAAACCAGATGGCTATTAAGTACCGGCAACGCTAAGCAGACTCACGCACCCTAACCTCAATCGCCATTTCTAAAAAGCGCACTATTTGTTCAAGATGCGGCTCACGCGTAAAACGCACGATAAGCCAACGACCACCGTTTTTCCGGCTGAGATGTCCTACGCGATCAACAGCGTGAGTGAGTTCATCACGCTTAACAATGTCTTTGGAAAGCCTAATATCCAGCTCGTTGTTTCCATGGAAGTGAGCAATTTCTTGCCCCTTGTAGTCGATGACGACAAGAGGGTAATCCGGCTTCCAGAGATGCACATCAACATCTGGAATTTCTCGAAGCTTAGCGATTAACTTCTTGCACAGTTTCATCATGGATCCCTCATCGGCATGAAAGTTAGTAACACCTTGAATTTTTGGATCCCGAGTATCAACTGATTACGTTGCGGGCAATATCATAATCACAAAATAACGGATGATGTGCAAACACAGTGGACAACGTCTGTTTTAGAATTCGAACCTCCCGCTAATACGCTTTGGAGTGACGGCTTTGTGCCGAGACTGTCATTTAAACCGCATGCCACTCCTACACACACGCGATGAGCCAGTAGCCACTGCAATACCCACTCAAGATGGTGAGCATTTAGACTACGGAAAATCTACGAAAGCTGTTGCTAGATGTGTAGCTCGCTCAGAGCCAATAACCAACCTTTGAAAACCGCTCATTTTATGGGAGTAGATACCCGTTGAAGATTCAGCGCAGGATACACGTGTATCCCGCGCTGAATCTTCAACAGACATCTACGCCTATAAAGCGGCTTAATAAAATTCAAAAAAAAGGCTCTTCAGCAAAAAACTACTATTGCCGAAGAGCCTGTCTAGATCAACCTACAGAACAATATTACTTAGGCAAATCACCCTGCACGCCTTCTACATAGAAATTCATGCCCAGTAGAACACCATCATCATAGATCTCGCCTTCAGCAAGAATTTCTTCGCCAGCTTGATCTTTAAGAGGGCCTTGGAAAGGATGAATGCTTTTATCGATTATGCCTTCTCTAATGACTTCGGCAGCAGCTCTAACATCGTCTGGCACATTGACGCCGTATTCAGGAAACGCAACCATGCCAGTATCTATACCACCCCAAGTGTCTGTTGACGCCCAAGTACCGTCAATAGCAGCAGCGGTGCGCTCAACATAGTAGCTATTCCAATCATCAACAATAGACGTCAATTGCGACTCAGGAGCAAACGCTGACATATCTGACGCCTGTCCAAAAGCGAAAACACCGCGCTCTTGGGCGACCTGTAGTGGGGCAGGTGAATCAGTATGTTGTGTGATGATATCGGCGCCTTGGTCAATAAGAACTTTAGCAGCGTCAGCTTCCTTACCTGGGTCATACCACGTGTTTACCCAAACGACTTTAACCGTTGCATCTGGATTTACTTTGCGCATGGCGATAGTAAACGCATTGATACCACGCACAACCTCAGGGATTGGAAACGATGCAATGTAACCAATAGTATTGGTTTTAGTCATCATGCCAGCCATGGTTCCAATGACTGAACGTCCTTCGTAAAAACGTGCAGCGTACGTTGAAACATTATCTTCACGCTTGAAGCCAGTAGCATGTTCGAACTTAACATCTGGAAAATCTTTGGCCACTTTAACCGTTGGGTTCATAAAGCCAAACGAGGTGGTGAAAATCAAATCGTGACCACTACTAGCCAGATTCCGGATAACACGCTCAGCGTCTGCGCCTTCTGGAACACTCTCTACATAAGTGGTTTCAACCTTATCGCCAAACTGGGCTTCAATAGCTTGCCTGCCAAGGTCGTGCCGGTAAGTCCAACCGTGATCACTAACAGGCCCCACATAAACAAAACCGACTTTGGTGGGATCATCGGATTGGGCGTTGACCACCCCTATTGACAGAACTGCTGCAATCGCAAATGCAGCTTGTTTTAACGAACCGTGAAAAACCATAATTATCTCCAGTAAAAAGCTTACGTGGTTGGATGAAATGCCTGACCAATACTCGCAGGTGCGTTGCGGCGGATTCGACCGCGATCGCGCGAAATCAAGACCAGAACTAAAATAGTGACTAGATAGGGTAGCATCGACATAAGCTGCGATGGCACATTAATTCCCAGCGCTTGCCCGTGTAATTGTAAAATGCTGATAGCACCAAATAAATACGCTCCCAAGAGCAAACGACCAGGCTGCCAAACCGCAAAAACAACCAGTGCTAACGCAATCCATCCGCGTCCAGCACTCATGTTTTCTACCCACATGGGCGTGTAAACCATGGACAAATAGGCACCCGCTAAACCAGCGCAAGCCCCACCAAACAAGGTCGCCATAAAGCGCACTCTAATGACCTTGATACCCAGCGCATGCGCTGCATTGTGCGAATCCCCTACCGAACGCAATATGAGCCCAGCATGAGTGCGCTTGAGGAACCATGACACTAACGCCACTAACACAAACGATCCGTAGACCAGCACATCGTGGTTGAACAATAGCCGGCCTAATACCGGTATTTCACTGAGCACAGGAATGGGAAGTGGCTGCAAACCTGAGTAAGCAATACCAACAAAAGATTGCCCAATTAATGCACTAACTCCGATACCAAAAATAGTTAGCGCAAGCCCTGTAGCTACTTGCGATGATTGAAGCTTTAATGTCAGAAAAGCAAACAAGGCCGCCATGAGCATGCCAGCCATAATGCCTGCCACTATACCCAGTGATGCCGCACCCGAATAGTGAGCGGCAGCAAAGCTACACACCGCCCCTACCAACATCATGCCCTCGATACCAAGATTTAGCACACCGGATCGTTCAACAACCAGCTCACCAATAGCAGCATATACCAGCGGTGTCGCTGCTGTAATGATAGTCAGAGCAGTAAGCAGTAAGGTTTCATTCATCGTGTTTGCCAACCATTTTGCAAACTAAAGAGTTCGAGGTATTCAGCCGTGCAAGGGACATTCATTGTGCTCTTCATGACACAGGCCTCGGCTGTTTCCGTACGATGGAATAATTTATGAGTACATCAGTTGCCAATAAGAAGAACAACAACATGCCCTGAAAAACGCCTGTGATTGCCAACGGTAGGTTAAGTGTAATTTGTGCCGACTCCCCACCTAGATATGACAAAGCCATAACAAGACCCGCGAATAGAACACCCACCGGATGCAGCCGCCCAAGAAAGGCGACGATGATGGCTGTGAACCCGTAGCCCGGGGAAATGCTGGGTAGCAACTGCCCTATGGGCCCTGCCACTTCAAATAAACCTGCAAGCCCAGCGGTTGCACCACCAATCATTAATGCAAGCCACACAAGACGCCCTTGATTAAAGCCTGCATAACCTGCAGCTCTGGGTGCTGTGCCATTCACACGCAATGCAAACCCTAACAAGGTACGCGTTAGAAAAACCCAACCAACAACCACTAAACCTAAGGCAACCAGAGCGCCTGCGTGTAAACGCGTACCTCCCCATAACCGAGGCAGGGTTGCTGCATCATGAAACAAACGCGATTCAGGAAAATTAAAACCATCCGGATCGCGCATAGGACCAGCCACCAAAAACGACAGCAATAGCACTGCAACGTACGTGAGCATGAGACTAGTCAATATTTCATTCACGTTAAAGCGAGTTCTCAATAGCGCCGGCACTGCAGCCCAAGACATACCCCCTAGAATGCTGGCGAACATCATGGCAGGCAGCACATACCAAGCATCCACCTCATACAAGGCTAACGCCACAGCGGAGCCTGCAATAGCACCGAGAATCAACTGCCCTTCGGCGCCAATGTTCCAAACTTGTGCGCGAAAGCCGATAGACAACGCCACGCCGATCATAATTAATGGAGCAGCCTTAACACCCAGCTCACCCAAACCGTAGAGCGTACTAATAGGTGCTATAAAAAATGCATGAAATGCATCTAATACCGGCACGCCCAACAAAGCAAATAATACAAGTCCAGCAAGGACTGTGATGAACAAAGCGATGACTGGAGCGAGATAGCCCATTAACGCTGAAGGGGCCGCACGCTTTTGTAGGCGAATCATGAGTGTTCACCTTCATCTGCCGCACCCTGCTCAGCTTGCATAGCATCCAATTTTTCACCCGCCATCAACAATCCCACTTGCTGAGCTGTCAATTGCGAGCTGGGATAGAAAGCTGACAGCCGACCCGCGCACAGCGCACCGATTCTGTCGCAATACTGCATAAGCTCATCAAGGTCCTGTGATATCAGCAGCACAGCCGCACCGTTTGCTGCCAGTGTTGCTAATGCTCTGTGTATGGTGGCGGCCGCACCGGCATCAACACCCCATGTGGGCTGGGATATTACAAGCACACGAGGCGATTGCAGAATTTCACGACCTACAATAAATTTTTGCAGATTGCCACCTGACAAACTCGAGGCCAATGCAGAAGCTCCATGACACTGCACATTAAACTGCTTGATGATGTCGTTTGCTAGTGCCTTGCTTCGTGCATGCGAGATTAAACCCAGACGTCTCAGTGGTTTTCGATGGTGTGCAGTAAGAAATACGTTGTCAATGAGAGATAGATTGGGCACTGCTGCGTGCCCCAAACGCTCCTCGGGCACACTGCACAAACCCAGGCGGCGACGCGCCCCAGCGCTTTGCCGACCCACAGGCGTCTCGTTAAACTGAATATGCGCCTCGTCTGTCGCAAGGCGCTCACCTGAGATGGTTGCCAGCAGCTCATCTTGACCATTTCCAGCCACACCAGCGATGCCTACAATTTCACCTTTGCCTACAACCAGATTTATATTATGCAAGCTGACTTCGTTGGCGTCTTTAGCTGGCAGGTTCAACTCTTTGATCGCAAACAAAGGCGCACCAGCGACAATTGCCGAGCGACGCAAAGCAGCTGGGATCTCGCCCCCCATCATCAGAGCCGCCAAACTGGCTACGCTTTGCTCCTCAGGCACAACTTCAGAAACTTTGCGCCCTCCTCGAAGAATGGTAGCTCCCTGGCAAAGCACGCGAATTTCTTCTAGCTTGTGGCTGATATAGAGGATTGCCATGCCACTTTTTGCCAGCTGACGTAAGGTTTCAAACAGATCAGCAACTTCCTGAGGTGTCAGTACAGAGGTGGGCTCATCCATGATCAAAAGCTTGGGCTCTTGCAACAAACAACGAACAATTTCGATGCGTTGCCGTACGCCCACCGACAAGGTGTATACCGATCTATCAGGATCCAATGGCAGCCCATAGCGCGCAGACACATCAGCGATACGCGAACGCAGCTTGTCGTTGGCTTTTACCCCCATGCCCAATGCAATATTCTCTAACACGCTGAGAGAGTCGAATAAAGAGAAATGCTGAAATACCATGGCGATGCCAAGCTTTCGTGCCATTGCAGGCGATGCAATACTCACCTGCTCACCACACCAGCTGATACTGCCAGCATCTGGCTTCAATAGCCCATAAAGCACCTTCACCAACGTACTCTTACCTGCACCGTTCTCGCCTAGCAGAGCATGAATGCTGCCCTCTCCAATCGTCAGATTGACAGCATCGTTGGCCAGAACGCCCGGATAAGCTTTGGTGATATTACGCATCACCACTAGGGGAGCTGAGCCTGTAGCTGAACCATTAGCCAGCGAAGATAGCGCAGACGGATTGGTCAGGTTACTGGCTTGTGACATACGATTGACCTGCGGAGCTCTTACTGCGAAAGTGGGACCACCATTGTACAAGGCTGCAGGCTTAACCGGTGCGTGCCTCCATAAAACGTGATGCCAACGTTATCATGCATTACGGACAGTCGCATCTGTACTGAGAAATAGCGCACAGTAAACATACGAAATTCATGAATTCAACATCAAAAACAGACACACTTCGAGCAATACGAGCAAACATCCTGCACTGTCAGGGTGACCCTGACGATCAGCCCAGCACAAGCAATCCAAAACAAGCGCTCGAATACATTGAAGACGGTGTGCTGATTATTGAGAAGGGACTGGTGCAAGCGTGTGGACCTTCGACGTCACTAGCCATACCTGATTCAGCTGTGGTTCACGATTTTAGAGGCAAGCTGCTCGTACCTGGCTTTGTTGATACGCACGTTCATTACCCGCAAGTGGATGTCATAGCAGCGTACGGAACCCAACTACTAGACTGGCTTGAACGTTATACCTTTCCTGCCGAAGCTCAATTTAACGACGAGCAACACGCCACGTCTGTGGCCCAATTCTTTCTCGATGAATTGCTGAAAAACGGCACAACCACCGCACTGGTGTTCGGCACTGTGCATGCAGCGTCCGTGGATGCTTTCTTCACTGAAGCATCGAAGCGTGATTTACGCATGATTTGTGGCAAGGTCATGATGGACAGAAACGCACCACCTACTGTCTTGGATACGGCGCAAAGCGCCTATGAGGACACCAAAACACTCATCAATCGATGGCATGGCAAGCAGAGGCTAGACTATGCAGTCACACCGCGCTTTGCCCCCACCAGTAGCGAGGCTCAATTAGCTCTGGCCGGCCAATTGTTAAAAGAACATCCAGATGTCTACTTACACACGCACATGGCCGAGAATACTGACGAGTGCGACTGGGTAGCTTCGCTGTATCCGGGGCATCAAGACTACCTAGCAGTGTATGAACATTTCGAGTTAGTTCGCAAACGCTCTGTTTTCGCGCATTGCATACACCTATCAGATAATGCCTGGAAACGAATGGCAACCGCTGACTGCTCAGTTGCCCACTGCCCCTGCTCTAACCTGTTCATTGGTAGCGGATTGTTTGATTTGCGATCTGCGCAGAAACACAAAATAAGGGTAGGCCTGGGTAGCGATATAGGCGGAGGCGATAGCTTCTCGATTTTACGAAACATTAACGAAGCGTATAAAATTCAACAACTGCAACGCCATAAACTGGCACCCGAGCAAGCGTTCTACATGGCCACACTTGGTGGAGCCAGAGCACTCGATCTGGACGATCGTATCGGCAATTTTGACATAGGCAAAGAAGCTGATTTCTTGATCGTCGATGAAACCGCAACGCCTTTACTGAAGCGCCGTACTCAAGCACAAGACAACTGGTACGATCGCTTGTTCAGCTTGATGATGCTCGGCGATGATCGGTGCATAGAACGCACCTTTATCATGGGCGAACCCATTGTCTACCCCAGTATTGAATAAGGGCAGCCGAACTGCTTGGTCGCCGCTACAACAATAAACAACTAGTGCGGTTTAGGCCTCTGCAAGAGGCCTATATAAACCAAGACATTCAACTTGCCGTTGCCTCTCCCTCAGCATCAACGCCTAGTCGCTCATGCATAAGCGGGCTTGTGGTGGTGTACTGCAGATTGACCTTCTTATCGGGTTCAAAGCGTTGCTTAATAGCAAAAGCTGCCATTGCAGCTTCATGGAACCCACTGAGTATGAGTTTCTTTTTGCCTTCGTAGGTGTTGATATCACCAATGGCATAAATACCCGGAACCGAAGTCTCAAAGGTGGCTAAATTTATGGTGATTAGCTTGCGCTCGAGCGCAAGATCCCAATGTTCAATGGGCCCAAGCTTTGGCGATAGTCCGTAGAACACCAGCAAGTCATCGACCTTCACCGACACCTCGGTTTTGTTCTCATCGCGCTTCACGAAAGTAAGTTCAGATAGCTTGCCATCAGTCTGTGCAAACGATTGTAGCGTGGCTAACATGACTGTTGCGCCACCAGCATCAGCTAGCTCATAAAACTTATCTACTGAGGCTTGAGCTGCGCGAAACCGTTCTGTGCGATTCACTAGCGTTAAGCTTTTAGCCGTTGGTGCGAGCTGTAATGCCCAATCCAGAGCTGAGTCCCCGCCACCAAGTACAACGACATCTTTACCCGCATGTTGCGCAGGGTCTCGCACTCTGTAAAACAGTTGCGAACCTTCAAACTGATCAATGCCTTCTATACGAACACGCACCGGAGTAAACGAGCCAGCACCCGCAGCGATAATCACCGCTCGGCAGGTGAATTCAGTGCCTGTTGTTGTTTTCAGATAAAACTCTTGTTCACCACGTTTTTCCAGTACTTCTACCGCCTGATCGAGAAATATTTTTGGGGAAAAAGGCGCAATCTGCTTTTCGAGGTTATCGATCAACTGCTGCCCTGTGCACTCAGGTACTGCCGGAATATCAAATATCGGCTTGTCAGGATAAAGCTCCGTGCATTGTCCACCTGATTGGGGTAGCGCATCAATAACAGCAGCAGACAAACCCTGAAGCCCAAGCTCAAACACTTGGAACAGCCCCACGGGGCCAGCGCCCACTATGACTACATCAATATTATGCATGTTTGTTCTTTAATTTTTAGCGCCTGGGCGAATCAGGCTGTCAGAGTGAGGCTTGGGGCTAAAGTGTGGACTCTCTAGTATACGAAATAACGTATGCCTAGACCTATGGTCAAGCTATCGAAATACTCAAAACCAAGATAAGCATTGCCAAGCCCAGTAGGTAGTAAAACTCCTGCCCCCAAACCGAAGTCGCTTGCAGAATCAAGTGCACTTACATCGACATTAACGTGTTGAAAACCAACACTGGTGTACCAAGCCATACCATTTTGCATTATCGGTTTAACACCGCTGACAATCAATCCCAACGCCAAGGCGTTAATATCACCATCCGTAATACCCAGGTCGTAATTGCCACGATGGTAACTTGCCGTACCTGCGATCTCTATAGCATCAGAGATGCGTTGATTCGACAAATGATAGAGAGCACCGACACCAAAAGGTGTGCCGTCTGATTCGCCCAGCTCACCCACACCAATCGTACCGGTGATCACCAATTGTGGAGTGTAGAGATAATTGAGTCTCAACGCAATATTTTGGTAATCCTCACCTTCAAGCTCGCCAGTAACTATACCTAGCTCCGCACTTAACTTTGATGATCTTTCGGGTGTGGCTTCCCTACCTCCAATAAGCCCCAAGTATTCTGCACTTGCAACATGAGGCAGGGCCGTGGTTACCAACGCCAGACTCGCACAGGCCATTCCTCTGGCCAATGCGTTGGTGGGGCATGGTGAAAAAACACTTAACATTTTGGAAAACATAGAATCTCGCACTAGATTGTATTATTCAAAGTATCCATGAAAGGTTCCGTGACTTCATGAACACACACTAATTAAACACTTGTTCGCGGGTTGCAAGGAATTCAACATCGGGCCAACGTTCTTGAGACATCTGCAAGTTGACGCGCGTAGGCGCCAAATACACCATTTCATTTGCGTGATCGAATGACAGGTTCAGATCCAATTTTTTACGAAAGTCCTGCAACATTTTATCATCGGCGCACCTGATCCAACGAGCCTGCTGTACTCCCACCGTCTCAAATTGACATTCTACCTTGTACTCATCGCGTAAGCGCTGGGCGACAACTTCAAACTGCAGTACACCCACTGCGCCCAAAATTAGATCGTTACTCACAATAGGTTTGAACAACTGCGTGGCTCCTTCTTCACACAATTGACTCAGCCCCTTTTGCAAAGCTTTCATTTTCAGAGGGTCTTTGAGCACTGCGCGCCTGAAGAGTTCTGGAGCAAAATTAGGAATACCCGTAAACGCCAGATCTTCACCGACTGTGAATGTGTCTCCGATGCGGATGGTGCCATGGTTGTGCAAACCAATGATGTCGCCACTAAAGGCCTCTTCCAAATGACCTCTGTCCGCTGCCATAAAGGTCAGTGCATCATTGAGCCTGACTTCCTTACCCAGTCGAACATGCTTCACTTTCATGCCCTTGGTAAAGGTACCCGAACAAATACGCACAAAGGCGACTCGGTCGCGGTGCTGCGGATCCATATTGGCCTGAATTTTAAAGGCAAAACCGGTAAAACCAGGTTCATCAGGGGTGACCTCACGAGTCACTGTTGAGCGAGGTTGCGGCATGGGTGCGTATTTGACAAAGTCTGCCAGCAGCTCAGCAACGCCAAAATTGTTCATGGCCGAGCCAAAATACACAGGGGTCAGCTCACCGGCAAGATAAGCCTCCATATCGAACTGGTGGCACGCACCCTCAACCAGCTCAAGCTCTTCACGAAGTTCGTCAGCCATGGGGCCGAGTATTTCATCGAGCTTGGGATTGTTAATACCTTCAACAATCTCCCCCTCTTGCACTTTGCCACCATGCGTAGCTGAGTAGAAATGCACAATACCGGTGCGCAAGTGATAGACACCTTTGAATCGCTTACCCATGCCAATAGGCCAGGTGACGGGCGAACAACGAATGTTGAGCATTTTTTCAACTTCGTCCATCAGTTCGATAGGGTCGCGTCCTTCACGGTCCATTTTGTTGATGAATGTCATAACAGGCGTTGCTCGCAAGCGACAAACATCCATGAGTTTTTCGGTACGCGCCTCTACGCCCTTGGCCACGTCAATTACCATCAGCGCAGAGTCAACGGCTGTTAACGTGCGATACGTATCCTCGGAGAAGTCTTCGTGACCCGGTGTATCCAGCAAGTTGACGATGTGATCAGCGTAAGGAAATTGCATAACTGAGGAGGTCACAGAAATACCTCTCTCCTTCTCCATAGCCATCCAGTCAGATGTGGCATGCCGAGCAGCCTTACGTCCTTTGACGGTACCCGCAAGCTGAATCGCGCCACCGAACAACAACAGCTTTTCTGTCAGCGTCGTTTTACCCGCATCGGGGTGAGAGATGATCGCAAAGGTCCGTCTCTTGTTAATTTCACTGAGAAAATTGGCATCAGCCATGTGTCTGTATTCCTGTTTTTGCGCAAATTTTTGCACAAAAATTTTACTTAACTGTAAGCCCTGAATTCAAAGTAGATTGCAAAAGGCCTTGCGCCCTGCAAAATCAACGATCAAAGCATGAATAAATGCAGATGCCAGTTTACCCTGTTGGCTAGCAAACAGTTAGCGCCATGACGATGGCATTTTCGCGTCCTTTCGCAGAATCATAATAGTCTTTGCGCACGCCTATTTCATTAAAGCCGGAGCGCTCGTACAATTCTATAGCTCGAGAATTTGAAGGCCTGGCCTCCAAGAAGACAGTTTGAGCACGATGTTGAGCCGCCAGCCTCACCATGTGCCCAAGCAACTCTCTGGCGTAACCTTTTCGTTGATAGGGTTTGTCTATGCACAAATTCAGAATATGCGCCTCATCAGCTGCAATTTGCATAACCGCATACCCAATGAGCTCATCGCCGAGTAGCACCCTTTGGCAAAAGTAACCGGATTTAACGCAATCACGAAAGATACCGTCTGACCACGAAAATTCGTAGTTACGGCGCTCCATAACGCCGATTGAAGCCACATGTCGCGTTAGCATGTGATCGTAAGACACCTTCAATGTTGGCGCATCCCGACTCATTTTGTTCACGTGTTATCTTGCAAGGCTATGACCTGCCTTAGTGCTTTGAGGTTTTCCCAAGCACCACGTTTAAGACTTGGCGTGCTTAGCAGTAATCCGGGATGAGGTATACGCCATACAGGCAACTGCGAAGTTGGCAACCGAGCGCAACTGTCTCTAGCCGCTTCGGAGGAGTCCTGACTTGAACTTCCGCAAGTGGTCATCGAGCCGTCGAGCAACAACACAGCTTTAGTTTGTGGAGTGATCAACGAGGCAACACTGCGGGAATTCGTCGCCAACTTTTGATGCGACACCTCACACAGACGGAAGTTGTTTCTTGCCACACCTATTGAACGCATCATGAGATCAAACAACTGCATGCATTCTCCTGACATGGGTTTATCACCCGCTGTGTTGGCTGCCGATTGGTCACCCGCGTTACTAGGCATAGGGACTGGCTCGCCGAAAACATCAACTGCGCCACAGATAACGATAAGCGGTGCGGAATCGACACCGATGCAGTCCACCATCATGCCTCTATAAGCAAACGATTCAAGCGTCTGAACGGCAAGGTGTGACACCCAATCTGTTGGCTGAGAAGCTGCGACTGTGTTGCTCGGGGATGTTAGCGGTGGCACTACAGTGGTTTCAATGGCCGTTTCCACAGCGGGCACGTTATTCGGCGTACTGACGACGTGTGCGTCGCCACCTAAATGTTGAGCTCGCGCGCTAGACCACGCGACAAGGCCCATTGTCTTCAGGCCGACCAGTTGTCGAGAGCTGTATGCCATATGACACTTAGACTTTGTTGTTCAGCTGATGTTGAAACGCGATGCTAGTCGCCAGTGCCAACACTTCGATTACGTTTTCGATACACCCTGAACAGATAATAAACCGGACCTGAGAGTGCATAAAGCACTGAGGCAATCAATATCATTTTGGGAGGGTCGACAGCGGTGACCACGAATAACAGCAAGAGGCCAAGCAACATGGCAAACGGCACTTTCCTGTTTGTACCAAGGTCCTTGAAGCTGTAGTAAGTTAGCGTGCTGACCATCGCGACGCCGGTACCCAGTGTCATCACCGCTGACAATATAACCACATCAGATCCGCTGATACCTAGCTCTGTCATTACCATGACAAAGCTTGCCAGAACTGCAGCTGCCGACGGACAAGCCAGACCTTGAAAAAAACGCTTATCAGCTGTGCCAACAGCCACATTGAAACGCGCAAGACGTAAGGCACAACAGGCAACGTAAACGAAGGCAATGACCCAACTTGACTGGGCAAAGCGTGCTTCGCTAAGACTGGTTAGCGACCACGAATACATGAGAAAGGCCGGTGCCACGCCGAAAGATACCATGTCTGCCATGCTGTCGTACTCGGCACCAAACGCTGTCGCCGTGTTGGTCATCCTTGCCACACGACCATCCAACCCATCCAGAATCATTGCCACCAGAATGGCAATACCAGCCTCACCGAAGCGATCGTTGTAAGCCAATATCACGCTATAGAAACCTGCAAATAGTGCACTCGTCGTGAACATGTTGGGCAGCAGGTACACACCTCTGGAGCGCGGTGCAGCTTTAGAATCAGTTTTAGGTTGAATCGCCATAATATGCAGTAGTGTACAGCTTGCGGCACCGCCGTGAATTCAAATAACCCTGTACAGCATTCAGCCTTTCAGCCAAACGCTATTAGGGCTTGAGGCTTTTATCGCCGCGTGCCATGCCAGTGGTGCCGGAGCGAACAACTTCAATGACGTTATCTCGACCAACAGCATCAAGAAAACCATTGATCTTCCGATCGTCACCAGTGAGCTCTATGACATAACTATTTTCAGTGACGTCAAGAATTCGACCTCTGAATATATCTGCCAGACGCTTCAATTCTTCACGACCACCGTCTACAGCACGAACCTTAAGCAACATGATCTCACGCTCTATAAAGCTGACTTCAGTAAGGTCGGTGAGCCGAACCACATCAATCAACTTGTTGAGCTGCTTAATAATTTGCTCGACAGTTTGTTCTGTACCAATACTGACGATAGTCATGCGCGACAGAGTGGGATCGTGGGTCGCAGCAACAGTCAGAGATTCGATATTGTAGCCACGAGCACTGAACAAACCCGCCACGCGAGACAGCGCGCCAGATTCGTTTTCAAGAAGTACGGAAATAACGTGACGACGCATTACGCAAGCTCCCTAGCCGGATTGAGCCGCATTTCATGGTGTCCTTTGCCCGCTTCAATCATTGGGTATACGTTTTCTGCTTGGTCAGTTTGAAAATCCATGAACACAAGACGATCTTTCATAGCAATAGCCTCGTCCATAGCCGCATCAACATCTGCAGGATTATCGATGCGCATGCCCACGTGCCCGTAACTCTCTGCCAATTTGACAAAATCAGGTAAGGCATCCATGTACGAATGCGAGTAGCGCTTCTCGTAGTTGAATTCCTGCCACTGTCGCACCATGCCCATGTAACGATTGTTCAAGCAAACAATTTTCACAGGAGCACCATACTGCAAGCAAGTAGAGAGCTCTTGAATACACATTTGAATGCTGGCCTCACCTGTGACACAAGCAACGATATCGTCTGGAAATGCGAGTTGAACACCCAGCGCGGCAGGCAAACCAAAGCCCATGGTGCCTAGTCCGCCCGAGTTGATCCATCTTCGCGGCTTTTCGAATCCGTAAAACTGCGCTGCCCACATCTGGTGTTGCCCGACGTCGGATGTGACGTAGGCGTCGCCTTTCGTCGCACGATGCAGTGACTGAACCACAGACTGCGGTTTGATCAGTTTGTCGCTATGCTCGTAAGCTAGGCAATCTGTTTTGGACCAGTTGGCGATGATGGACCACCATGCTGCTAAATCAGCCGTATCTGCACGCTTGCCAGAATCTTTTATAAGCGTATTCATGGCCTCGAGAACTGGCCCTACGTCGCCTACGATGGGTACATCAACAACAACGTTCTTGGAGATAGAGGCAGGGTCAACGTCAATATGTACGATTCGCGCATGCGGGCAGAAGCTTTCGATTTCTCCTGTAACGCGATCATCGAATCTGGCACCGATGGCAATGAGCACATCGCAATCGTGCATCGCCATGTTGGCTTCATAGGTACCATGCATACCGAGCATGCCAAGATTTAACTTGTTCGATGCTGGAAATGCACCTAACCCCATCAACGTTTGCGTAATCGGATAGCCGAGCAATTCAACAAACTGCGTTAGCTGGGACGCGGCATCTCCCAACACAACGCCGCCACCCGAATAAATCATTGGGCGCTTGGCTGAGAGGATAAGATCGACCGCTTTGCGAATTTGGCCCGGGTGACCTTGCACGGCTGGACTGTAGGAACGCATGTTGACCGTTTTAGGGTACTCAAACGGGACTTTAACACCAGGGGTTGTGAAATCTTTAGGGATATCAACCACTACAGGGCCGGGGCGTCCAGTGGTTGCAACATGAAATGCTTTCTTGATGGTTTCCGCAAAGTTCTCAAGCGAATCAACCAGAAAATTGTGTTTTACACACGGCCGCGTGATGCCGATGCAATCGACTTCCTGAAACGCATCACTACCAATAAAACGGCTTTGAACCTGACCCGACAATACCACCATAGGAATGGAATCCATGAAGGCTGTAGCAATACCTGTGACAGCATTAGTGGCCCCAGGGCCGGATGTCACAAGCACAACGCCCGGCTTGCCGGTTGCTCGTGCGTATCCGTCAGCCGCGTGAGTAGCCGCTTGCTCGTGCCGTACCAATATGTGTTTGACTGAATTTTGTTCGTACAGCGCATCGTAAATATGCAGCACTGCCCCGCCTGGATATCCAAACAAAAATTCAACACCCTCCTCTCTGAGTGCCTCAATAAGTACTTCACCACCTGATAGCTCCACCGGAAAAACCCTCTAAAGTTGTATAAATTATTAGTTTAAAGCCGCAAGATGGGCAGCACTGTAGTGCCTCTGCATGACTCTAACGGAATATCGCACTCGTAAACTGTTGTACGTAAGGCGCCCAAGAAGGTGGTCAGCAGCGTCTGCCAGACTAATCCGGCTGCGGCGGTGGTGGGTGGACCGCCAAGTCATTAACTGCACGAGGTAAAACGCAGAAATGATGAATTTGCTATTGACCGGATTGTGTCGAACCTCCGGGCAACTCGAGTATAGCCGCAAGTAAGATGAAACGGATACCGTCAAAGCCCACTCACAGGAGTAATGCTCATGATAAATTGGAACTATAGTCTCAGCTTTTACTCCGTTTTACCGATAGACCATTTGTTACGCGTCGCGCTTTGGCATCGCGACAACCTTACTCACTAGCAAACTGTGCATCAACCGGCAAAATGACTCATCAGATTCGCCAGTTATTCAGTAAACCAAGCTATCGCTTTGCGCAAACGGTAGCGTTTGGCTATTTTGCGCTAACGATTGGCCTTGGCATTGTCATGCTAACCACGTCCATGCCGGTCCACGCTCAGCAAAATCTACCCATCATGGGGGAGCCAGCAGATGCTGCTCTCTCTCCATTGGAAGAGCAGAGATTAGGCGCTCAGTTCATGCGTCAAATCCGCAGAAGCCTGCCACTGATACGCGATGTTCAGACAACCGAATATATTCAGCAGTTGGGTGATCGACTCGTAGCAGCCTCGGGCAAAGGTAACACCGAAGACTTCACGTTCTTCATCATTAACGATCCGAGCATTAATGCTTTTGCTATCCCGGGCGGCTATATCGGCGTTAACACCGGACTCATCTCGGCCATGGCGGAGGTAGAGCAACTGTCTAGTGTTCTGGCGCATGAAATTGCCCATGTCACTCAGCGCCATCATGCACGCTCATTCGCCACCAGCAGCAGATCAGGATGGACTACAGCGGCAGCCGTCCTCGCGGCCATTGTCATTAGTCAGGCTTCTCCTCAGGCTGGCCAAGCAGCTCTAGCTGCAGGTTTGGCTGCTACCCAGCAAACTGCCATTAATTTCACACGCAGCAATGAGGTTGAGGCTGACCGCATCGGCATCGAAATTCTCGCTAGTGCCAATCTTGATACGCGCGCCATGGCTGAGACATTTGACATCCTCAGACGGCAGAATTCAGTGAACACCTCTGGATTGGTGTTGGAATATTTGCGTACACACCCTCTAGATGTCAACCGTATTGCTGAGGCCGCCGACCGAGCCAGTCAGAACCCCATTAAAAAACGCTTGAATTCTCTGGACTTTCAACTCTTCAAAGCTCGCTTGGAAGTTCTAACGTCTAGGGATTTGGCGCAGACCAAACG
>JALZWO010000166.1 GCA_023300375.1 Granulosicoccus sp.
GGTTTACGGCGTGGCGCAGCTAACAGCCAATTCACTCATCAATGCTGCCAGCCAGTTTGTCCCGATTGATGAGGAGCTGTTGCTTCGCTAGTAGCGTAAATCTAGGAGCGTAATAGGGGGTTATACTTTCTATACTCAAAAGTTAGATCCACGATTTTATTTTGTCAGCGATACCTCCTATAAAAGAAGCAGTCGCTTTGGGTGCTGCGATTACACTATCTATAGTTGTGGAGATTGCAGGCTCTACGTAGGTGTCGATTGTGCTGTCGAATGTCCTATCCGGGGCTGTGTTGTCGTATGCAAAAGAAGCAGCGATTCCAACAGCTGTTGAAGTCAAAGGTACGCTCCCCAGAACAACCGCACCTGCGGGAGCTGTAATGGTTCCCGCAACAAGCGCAGTACCTGCGACAGTTGTCAGAGTGGCTGTTTTACCACCAGCCCAAACACCAACTGCAACATCATCAGCCTCCTTTAATCCACCACCAATTGTATTAGCTACCCGCTCACCAAACGTGGTGTGCTCGGCAATATTCAAGTTGCCCTCTATTGCGCCGGTTAATGGGCCAGCATATTTCCCGACAACATCAGCGACCTTTCCCAATGTGCGTACCTTATCAACAGTGTCGCTTAGTATCTGAGTTGATCTGGCAGTAGAGCTGAATGGTGTTATTTCCAGTGCTCTGGCCGCAGTATTTGTTTCGTCAAGAATAGTTTGGGCAAGTGCTGCACGACTTCCACCTCCACCAGGCGCTAACAGATTCCCCGCACTACCACTAGTAAGAGCCGCCGCAGCACGCCGACGGCCAGTGGCATCAACGTTATCCTTGTACACGTTTAAAAGACTTTCCGCTAAAGAACCTGTAACAGAGGCTGCAGAGTTATTGCTCTCTTGTGTTCCCGTGTTTAGTGCTGTTTGGGCTTGTGGGTTAGGCAATGTTGATGTCGGCTCCGACAACGGTTCGGCGTTGTTGAAGTGAGCAGCAAGTTGTTCGGTGAATGTGGACCGCGTATTCCATTGCCCATTTGGAAGTGTGCTCATACCTCTGTGAGTAAATTCACTCATATTGGGGGGCTGAGTGACCAATGAACTTGCTGTTGAGGAACTTAGCTGACTGAACAGCGTGGTTTTCCCACCTAGTGATTCTGCGGTGGTTTGCTGCCCAGCTATCTTCTCGGCGCTTGTCAACGCTGTATTCGGTTGGCTTTCGCTGGTAGGTTCATCTTTAGAGCTACTGGAATGTTGGTCTTGCCACATGTTGCTTGATGTCACAAGGTATGAGGATGAAGTTCCTAGAGCGCTATTTCTTGGTGTGCCATTATCGTTGGTACCATCCGACGATGACCTCACGTTTTGGGCACTAGTTGTTGTTCTTATTCCGCCAACGCTTGACATACGATCACTCCATTGATTTGACAACTTTCAAATGTGTCTGAAGCCTGCTGGCTGAATGAGGATCAATCGCCAATCTAACTTCTAGCTGGAATGGTAGCCATCAAGATTACGGTTGTATATAAGCAATACTACGTACATTGTTGTGCAATCGCCATGTCCTGAAAGCACAAAATGCACGCTGTTTATCATAATTAGCTTGTAAGTTAAAACTGCAAGATTGCTCTAAAGTAGAATCGTGAACAGCACCGCAAATACCACAATCGAGCAGTGTTCTAACATTCGGACGCTACAGCTTTTCAGTTAGCCTAGAAGGATCACTATGGCACGTAGCAGAGTAAGATGCAGGGTGTCGAGAGCGTCTCACAGAGAGAGCATTTGTAGCATGTACAAGAACTTTGCCAGACGAAAAGAGCTCCTTGAGCGTAATCCATTTCTTGCTAAGCGTAGAATCACGCGTGTGTTTGTCGCCAATATTGTTTCAGGTGCCACTGCAAGTACTGACGGATGGCGAAAAATGAAACTCGATCTTATCGGTTATCCAATACTGTATTACATCTTCGGTTTCGCTATATTTGATGCAGGCGATACTTCTGTGTGGGAGAAAGTTTTTTTCGTTGTGCTCACTCTGGTTTTTGCTATCGGGATTTGTTTTTCGATTGCAACCATTTATGGATACAGGCATCGAAACATGATTGACGTTACCGGGGCAGTTGTTGATCCGTTAAGACACACGAAAAAAATTTCCTCTGCTTACGCTGTTTATTTGGTCGTTATTGGGATACTTATAGTAGTTTTTGACATAGCATTCTAGCCTAGCCACTGCGTGCGCTGCCAAGGTATAGCGTCTTACTCGAAGACTATCCCTGACGCACAATAACTTCATCAAGCTATCCTGATTATTTATAAGTGACTGCAAGTGTTACTTCTCTACGAATCGCGAGGGTTCTAAGAGACAGCTGACATCTTGCATTCCTATATTGACCAGCTTTAGCTCGTTAGTACAGGTCACTCGTATTGAAAAAACCGTGACCCAGTGCCACGAGGATACACATGTATCCTCAGAGACCGTGACCCAGTGCCATGACTCTACACGTGTAGAGTGAAAGCGCAGGGGAAGGCTAACTTCAAAGTCAGTGAAGCCAATAATCATATCCGTGGCGGCCAACATGCATCGCAACTGCCATCGCCTATGGTCTGATTACTGAGAACTCCTTATCAATCCAGACGGCCACTGCATGTGATCCCTCCCGAATAATCTAGGCTCTAACACCATAAGGTTAGCCTAGTCCCGTGGCGGCCTGGGGTTGCTTGGATGCAAGCACGTTTGATTCAAACCAGATTGCGACAGTAACCCTAGTTATGGTCATGTTCACTCTCAAGTCTCTTTTAAGGAATAGCTTTAGGCATACTTAATATTTAGAATAAATATAATATTATCAGTCAGATATGCTTATTTTATATGCCTGCCTGCATAGTTGATTGTATATTTTTGCGAATATTGGGCAGGAAAAACGTGCCAAGTTGAACGTTGCTACGAATTACAGAAAATCTGAAGTCTAGCGCCATTTAATGCAGGCGCCAATTGATATGTCTCAGGCTCAGCGGGTTGAGCTTCCGGATTCCATATTCTTCCTTAAGAGTTATCGTTAAGAAAGGATATCGCGATATCCTTTCTTAATGAGTTACTTGAAGAAATGATTTCAATGAGTTCTGAAGCACCTGTTTCAGAACTCTCAGGCGACTACGTTATCTCCCCAAGATCCATTGAAGCCAACTTCTTCTGCGGGCGGCTGGTTCGATCGTACGTCAGCTATATCCAGACGTGTAGAGAAAAACTGTGACCCAGTGCCACGAGGATACACATGTATCCTCAGAGACCGTGATGCAGTGCCATGACTCTACACGTGTAGAGTGAAAGCGCCGATGAAGGCTAACTTCAAAGTCAGTGAAGCCAATATTCATGGCCGTGGCGGCCGGCATACATCGCAACTGCCACTGCCTGTGGTCTAATTACTGAGAACTCCTTCTCAATCCACACGGCCCACTACATGTCATCCACCCCGAACAATCTAGCGTCCGATTCCTGGGCGATTGCCGATCTCTTGCGCGGTGATTTTAAGCAGAGCCAGTACGGGCGCATCATTTTGCCATTTGCGCTGCTACGTCGTTTGGAATGCGTCTTGGAAAAAGATAAGGAAGCCGTGCTTGCCAAAAGTGTTGAGGTGGCTGCCATGGGGATGCCAGAGGAGGCTGCTGAAGCCTTGATCATGCGTGCCGCTGACAAGCTAAAATTCTTCAATACCTCGAAGATGGACCTGTCCAAGCTGGGTGAGTCTGAAATTCAGGCCAACCTCATCTCCTACATACAGAGCTTCTCCAAAGACGCCCGCGAGATATTCGAGTATTTCAATTTCGCAGAATTCATTGGACAGCTAGGCGATGCCAATCTGCTGTATCAAGTAGTGCAGCGAATACGCCAAATAGACCTTAACCCAGAGCGGGTATCCAACCATGACATGGGCTTGGCCTTTGAAGAGCTGATACGCCGCTTTGCAGAAGGCTCGAACGAGACAGCCGGGGAACACTTCACCCCGCGTGACATTGTCAGGCTAACCACGGCATTAGTGTTCATGGAAGATGACGAAGCGCTGACCAAGCCCGGCATCATCCGTACTATCTATGACCCCACGGCAGGTACCGGTGGTTTCTTGTCTTCAGGTATGGAGTATGTGCATGAGCTGAACCCCGAAGCTGTTATGAGTGCATTCGGACAGGAGCTAAATCCCGAAAGTTATTCCATCTGTAAAGCAGACATGCTCATCAAGGGGCAGCCAGTGCGGAATATCAAGCTAGGCAATACCTTGTCCAACGATCAGCTCTATGCCATGAAGTTTGACTACATGCTGTCAAATCCCCCGTTCGGAGTAGATTGGAAAAAGATAGAAAAGGATGTAGAAACCGAGCAAAAGGAAAAAGGCTTTGACGGGCGCTTTGGCCCCGGCTTGCCAAGAAAATCTGATGGCTCGCTGTTGTTCCTGATGCATCTGATAGCCAAGCTGCGCAGTGCAGAGGAAGGGGGTGGT
>JALZWO010000167.1 GCA_023300375.1 Granulosicoccus sp.
AGATGCAATTCATCGGTGAGCGAGGCGGTATTATCAAGTACCTTCGCGTGTCTGACTAGCGGCTGTTCGCTAAACACCTAGGAAACGCTTTGCGCCATCTGCTCTTCTGCGCTGGCATTAACCTTAACCTCAACAGTGGCTAGCCCCGCGGGGAAGCGTGATACCGCTACCTCACAGAAAAAAGGTTAGGTTTAGCAGACGAATTACCACACGCCGAAGAGATACACAAACGGTCTCCGTCATGCTTAGTATAAATGGCCGACACCGTGCCTATCCTGATTCCCCACTTGTACACATGATTGGTATTGTGGACAGTTCCATCGGGCTGTAAAATCATGGAATCCCTCATGTCGAGGTCCCAGAACTTGTCCTTTTCAACCATAGTTTTCATCGTGTATCGCATACACAATGTGTTGCCGTGGACAACCCCTCGGGCCGCACCTATCAAAGAGTCTGACTCGGCGCTAAAAACGCCACTTTCATTAACATTGACTGCCCAGCAGCGACTTTCGATTAGGCCATCTGTATAAAACAGCTTCTCGTCGAGAACCAATGCGTTATTTTCTCGGTGGCCGTAAAAATCGCCACAGAAATGTCGGCGAGGTTTGCCAAACCGATCAGCAAACCAACCCGACGCTCTGGTATGGCCTTCGAAAAAGTCTTCAAAACTGAAGATGGAAGCAGGCTGTGTCAGAGAGCGTTCCTGAAAAAGATGTTGAGCTGCTCTCAAAGAAACAGCCATTAGGACACCTCACAGGCCGAGCCGCTGCACAAACAGCAGCATGGCGCTTTGCCTTGTTTAGATAGACTCTGGGTCACAGTTGATTAGCCATCTCGTTTTCAGAATAATGGATTTTTTACGACCTATGAGTTGGGGCAGATCATGTAGCAGATCAGCTGGGATACTCGTGACCGAAAAATGCAACGACTATCGCTTTCTCAACAACAGCTGCCCTACGTCTGTGCGCTGAAAATCGAAACCCGCTTCACAATAGCTCAGGTAATATCGCCACATTCGCATAAAACGATCGTCAAAGCCTAGCGCCTGCACATCCTGCCCAACCTCTTCAAAGCGCTCACGCCACAATCTGAGTGTATGCGCGTAGCTATGGCCAAACCAGTTGGTTTGCACAACGTCAAAACCCGCGTTATTAGTCAGCTCGTTCAATAGCGTTTTAGTCGGCAACATACCACCTGGAAAAATATAGCGCTGGATGAAATCAGGACTTGACCGATATTCTTCAAACCGCTCCTCAGCGATGGTAATCACCTGCAATACGGCAGTTCCTCCCTCGTCCAATAGCTCTGCAAGCTTGGCAAAGTAGGTAGGCCAATACTGCTCACCAACAGCTTCAAACATTTCGACGGACACGATGTGATCAAATTTTCCCGTCACTTCTCGGTAATCTTGATGCCTATATTCAGTACTACCCGTAGAGCCTCCCGTTGGGCTCACACTGTTGTGTTGTTGCGCGTACCGCAGTTGTTCGTGACTCAATGAGATGCCTTCAACATTGCACTGTGCCGACGTTGCCAGCTTATGTGCCATGCCCCCCCAACCACACCCTATTTCCAGCACTCGTGCTCCTACCTGAGGATTCAGATACTGAACAACTTGATCTAATTTAGCGTACGACGCCGCTTGCAGCTTCTCACTCGTGACCCTTATATCCTCATTTATTTCTTTGAACAGAGCTGATGAGTAGCTCATGCTGGGGTCGAGCCAAAGTTCGTAAAAGCTGTTGCCGAGGTCATAATGAAACTCGATATTGCGCCTACTCCCACTCAATGAGTTGTGGTTGCGAGCATGCCGAATGGAGTTAGCGACACGCGCATACCAACGGCCATCGGTTATGGCACTGACCTGTTCTTCGTTGTTTAGTATGAGTGTGAACAAGTTACTGAGATTGTCTGCTGTCCAGTCTCCACGCAAATAGCTCTCCGCAAATCCATTTTCCCCATTCGCCATCATTTGGCGTATCGGCTTAAAATTGTGCAAGGTAACGTGCGCGTTTTCGCCAGGATGCTCAGAATGCTGCCCGTGAACGGTGACATGCCCATCAGGCCAGGTGAATCGCAGTTGTCCTTGTTCGATGCCATCGAGCAGGTGGTCGAAACGGCGACCGATCAAGCTGCCCAAAAAATGCTGCAGTTTATAACCCATGCTTAATGCGGGACGAAGTGACTGATTGTCTATTTCTGACATTGAATATGAATTGTATCTGGCTTAAAACTTCAGATTGATCGTTTGGGTTCGTGCTTGAAAAAAGGCACACCTTTCACCCAGAGCTTGAGTGCTTCCCAATGAATACCGACCACCACTTTCGCACCTAACAAAGGCACACGGAAAAAAACCTTAAGTAACTGTGAAGTATTGAGCACTTTGCGTTGAGCCGTGTAACTCGCTGTTATCACTACACCTTGTTCGTCAGAAGCGCGGATCACGATCACCTGCCTGTGATCTGGCAGATTCAGGCGGAATTGGTAATTCATTCCCATATGCGCAAACGGGGACACGAATAAGGCTTTATCGACACTTTGCTCAATCCATTCTGCCTCGCCCTGACTCGACATGACTGGCAAAACGTACGCGTGCCGCTCACCGAATGTATTGTGAACTTCATGGATGACGGCAAAACAGGTGCCGTGCTCGTCGAGACAGTAAAACAGACTCAGAGGGTTAAACGCATGCCCAAGCACTCGTGGATAACAACTCAGCAGCACACGTGCAGGCGCTTGCTCAATATTACTGCACTTCAACTGCCGCGACGCGTAATCGATTAATGGCTCGCAGGCGGAGGCGCCGTCAATGTCTCCCCAGTCCCGATCATAAAAACTGAACACATTGAAACGGTTATGCGAGAAAAGCCAGAATCGTTTTGTGAGCTCTGGCAACTCGGCAAGATCGATTAACATCGAGAAAACAGAGTATCGAAGCACATGCTCTTTTGGGCGATTGCGCTTGTGGTACACCTGCCCAACATAGAGCTGACTGCGAAGCGTCATGCAGCGTCCTCTAACCTAGTTGCCATGCTTGCCATGCGGGTGGACGGGACTACAATGCGCGGCGACGGATTCTCCAGTTGCCAAGGACGCTCCTCACCGCCCAGTTGCTCAGCTACTGCCAGCCCTGACTGAATGGCATCTTCATGGAATCCTGAGCCAAAATAACTACCGCAAAACCACGTACGTTGCTGCCCCTGCAAAGACCATAATTGCTGCTGCGCCTTCCATGTTTGAGCGGTAAATACCGGGTGCTGATACTGAACTGAGCGATATGTCTCTGATTCGGCTGGCGCTTGCGTGGGATTAAGCGTGACGATGTAGTCTTTAGCTGTATTTAGATTTTGTAGATTATTCATCCAATAGCTCACTGATACCTGGTCGGGGTTATCACCCGTGCGTTCAACGTAGTTCCAGCTACACCAGGCACGACGACGCTTGGGTAAGTAGCTGATATCGGTGTGCAGATAAGCATGATTAGTATCGTAGGTGAACTGCGTCAACAAAGATTTTTCTTGGTCGCTGGGATCTGCTAGTAACGCTAGTGCATCGTCCGCATGCGTGGCGATGACGACCTGATCAGCTTGGAATTCACGCCCGCTTCGATCTGTTATCGTGACACCGCTAGTGTGCCTATCAATAGATGCCGCATCAAAATCAGTAACAACTGACTCCACTCCAATGGCTCGCTCAACAGCCGCCACATACTGTTCACTGCCACCTGTGACCGTTCGCCACTGCGGCCGGTTAGTGATTTGCAACAGGCCATGGTTACCACAGAACCTGATAAAAGCCGCTGCAGGGTAGTCGAGCATTTTTACCCTTGATGTTGACCATATAGCCGCGCCAAACGGCAGCAGATGATCATTTATAAACGCATCGTTGTAATCGTGCTGCTGCAAAAAATCGCCAAGCGACTGTTGAGAATCGGGTGGGATTTTTGTGGGTGCTTGCCGATAAAAGCGAAGTAAGTCTCTCAACATTTGCCAAAAACGCGGACGCAACAACAAAGTGGGCTGGGCAAGCATGCCTAATGCGGGACCACCTGCATACTCGAAGTTACCGTCGTTGCGAGAAACTGCAAACGACATTTCGCTGTTTTGAGTAACAACCCCCATAGCGTCGAACCAACGGGTCAAGTTTGGATAACTGGGTTCGTTGTAGACGATGAAACCGGTATCCACTTTAAGTGCAGCACCAGCTTTCATATCGCTATCAATGGTGGCCGTGTGCGCATGCCCCCCGAGACGGCCTTCCCTCTCAAGCAGAGTTACTTTGTGGCGTTTAGACAACAACCAAGCGGCCGAAAGGCCAGCTGCGCCACTACCCAGAACTGCAACATGCATTTTAACGTCGTGTACCATGGCGTTGAGTGTACTCTAACGAATAACACTTCAGTGCACGTGCAGCCGCATCGGAAGCAGCAATTAGTTCCCTACATCAAGATCCGTATAGCTGTGATGTGCGTAAACCCATTTTATTATGAATACTATAGTGGCGACACCTCCAGAAAAGCGCGTAATCGCTGAAAAAGACGATGCTAAAGCCGGCGAGAAAACCGAAGCTTCAGCAGAGTTACGAAAACGCATGGGCGACAACCTAGTTGCCATTGGTAAATACAAGGACGAGAAGGCCTTCTCAGACTTATATACCTACTATGCTGGGCGCGTAAAATCGTTTCTCATGGGTAAAGGCATGAGTGATCAAATTGCAGAAGAGCTCATGCAAGAGATTATGCTGACGATCTGGCGTAGAGCGGAGAGTTATGATCCAAAAAAGGCCGCTGCCAGCACATGGCTATTCACTATAGCGCGGAACAGGCGAATCGATTATTTACGAGGCAATTCTCGAATCGAGGTTGAACTCGACGACGAGATGCTGAATCTAGAAACAACCGAAGAAGATCCACAAGCAAAGTACGTCAACGATCAACAAGCGGCTGAGCAGCTTGAGAGAGCGTTGAGCAAGCTTCCGCAAGAGCAGCGTCAGGTCATGCACCTATCCTACTTCAGGGGGCAATCGCATGGTGCCATTGCCAAGTGGTTAGACCTCCCGATAGGAACAGTAAAATCAAGAATCCGACTTGCCATGCAGGCGGTTCGCGTCAATTTACAGAATGAAGAAGAAGCTCTCCGTTCTAAAACAAAATAACCGAGTTAGTCCTTACATGAATATTTCACATCACCTGACAGACGAAACGATCCAAGACTATGCCTCTGGCAGTTTGAGCATGCCAATGGAAACTCTTGTGGCGTGTCATTTAACCGTTTGTAGCAGGTGCCGGAATCGGGCCGCTTTATCTGACGGTGTTGCTGGTTCATTGTTTAATGAGATAAAGTCTGTTTCTGTTTCCACATCAGCTAGCGATTTGCTGGCGCGTGCGAGTTCGATGCCTGCGCATTCGGCACCTTTAACAAACGCAGAAGGCAGATCAGCGCCATTGGTTACTGGTGTACCTCGCCCTCTCGCACGATTGCTTTCAGTACCTTTGGAAGAGCTTGACTGGCGGCGCATCGCACCTGGTATAAAGCAACATAACTTAAGCGACCAGCACAGAAAGCATGGCGCCTTCCAGCTGTTGCATCTTGAACCAGGCACAGTGCTTAGTGCTCACTCTCATAACGACCGCGAACTGACTTACCTTGTTGAAGGATCGTATACAGATGAAACGGGGACATTCAAAGCGGGCGATATAGCGGACCTTGATGGTCACGATCACACTCACCAACCAGTCGTTGATTCCGAAGTACCGTGTATTGCGTTGATTGCAACGCAGTCGCCGGTTAATTATTCGGGCGTATTAGGAAAAATTATGCAGCCGTTTGTTGGTATCTAAGCTTAGCTCACTGCTCGTGTGTTCTCGCCTACGCGGGAATGGCGTCATATTTTTTGCGGAAACGATAGTCGAGGCCCTCGTGCGAGGGCCGTTTAAAGCTGAGCTCTCCCCCAAATTACTCTACTTCATGGCAAGACCAGCCGGATCGTAGGCAGCTCTTAATGAGGCCGTCGCTTCAAACAGTGTGCCTCCAATGTCTATCTGCCACTGCTGAGCTGCAAGCCAGTCTGCGTTGATCACCTCTTCACTATTCACATACCCCAGGCCCACTGACGCGCCCAGTGTGTGCCCGAAATTGCCAGACGTCAGATAGCCAACACATTGCTGCGCTTGCATAATGGGTTCGTGGTGATACAAGAGTGGCGTGCCGTCTTGCAACACAAACTGTACAAGGCGTTTGTGCAAATGAGATTTTGTGTCTTTCTGACGAGCGATGGCATCGTGACCAATAAACGGAATGGCTTTGTCCATAGCACAGACAAATCCGACACCCGCCTCCAATGGCGTATCTTCATCAGCCACATCGTGACCAAAGTGTAAAAATTTCTTCTCTATTCGGCAGCTATCTAGAGCATGCAAACCCGCAAGCTTCAGATCATGGGCAGCACCCGCTTGAAGCAGTAGATCGAAGCACGGCATTGCCATCTCCACGGGAACCAGTAATTCCCACCCTAACTCACCCACAAACGACACACGCGTGGCGCGTATCGGAGCATAGCCAAGCTCGGCAGACACACTGCGCCCGAACGGAAAGGCATCGTTGGACAGATCCAACTCTAGCAGAGGCTCTAGCATGGCCCGACTGTTAGGACCCATAACGCCAAACACTGCGTATTGGCTAGTCACATCAGTGACCACACAAAATTGATCAACACCGATATGGCTTCGCAACCAATGCAGATCCTTATGAGTGGTCGCGGCTCCACTGATCACCATATATTCATGCTCAGAGATTCTGGTCACTGTCAGGTCTGCCTCAATACCACCCCGTTCATTCAGCCAGTGCGTATAAACAATGCGGTTAGCAGCGGTGTCGATATTGGCTGTACAAATTCGTTGCAGAACTGCTGTGACGTCACGCCCTTGCACTAAGTATTTCGAGAAGCTGGACTGATCAAACAAGGCGACTGACTCTCTCGCTGCGCGATGCTCAAGCGCAGAGTATTCAAACCAGTTCTGCCGTTCAAAGCTATATTGGTATTCAGGCTTAACACCTTTAGGGGCGTACCAATTAGGACGCTCCCAGCCAGCTACCTGACCAAAACAAGCACCATATTCAACATGCCGCTGATGCACTGCCGACAAACGCACGTTACGGCCAGTCTCGAATTGTCGGAACGGATAATGGTTCTCATAGAGCAATCCCAACGACTCTTCGGCCCGCTCTGAAGAGAATTTTTTCGTCCCCATAAACGGGTACATACGCCGAATATCATTTCCCCACAGATCCAACGGACAGTATCCGTTGTGCATCCACTCAGCACAGACTTTTCCAATCCCACCCGAACTCTGAATACCTACAGAATTTAAACCGGCTGCCACAAAATAACCTTGTACCTCGGGTGATTCACCTACATGGAATTGGTCATCAGGAGTGAACGATTCAGGGCCACAAAAGAACGTCCTCCAGCCCACATCACCCAGCATGGGAACGCGCACCATGGCGTCTTCAAGCACAGGCATGAGTTGCTCTTCCACATGCCCTGGCAGTTCATCAAAACAAAAATCGGCAGGTATCCCTTGCTTGCCCCAAGCAACCGCACGCTTCTCGAAAGCGCCTACCAGTAAACCACCTGCATCTTCTTTAATGTAAACGCACTTATCGTGGTCACGCAGAACGGGTAAGTCCGGCGTTACAGAGGCATGCTTTTCAGTCACTGCGTAATAATGTTCGCAAGCATGTAAGGGTATATT
>JALZWO010000168.1 GCA_023300375.1 Granulosicoccus sp.
ATTTATCCTCTAGACGATACCACTACTCGAGCCACTTATCGCAGGCCTAGCTGTTGAAACAGCTTGTCGGTAACCCGATTCACGATACGCAGCAACTGGATCAATCGCTCCACCCTGTTGCTTTCTGCTCTGCCGCAAGATTGGATCTACGTCAGTTCTAAACGCTTGCTTGAGCGTCTGAGATGCCATCATCACATCGTTGTCGGCTTGATATCCTGCCAACGCTTCACGATCCACAAGGCTCGCCTGAATAAATGCACGCTGCACCTCAATCGCACTGCTCATCAAACTCTCTATGGGGTCTGTGACATTATGAGATTGATCAAGCATGTACGCAGGCTTGAAACTGCTCCCCTGCCGCTTTTCTATATCCACCAGTTCATTGAACACTAGGAATAGCCGATAAGGGTCTATCGACCCAGAATCAAGGTCATCATCACCGTACTTTGAATCATTAAAATGAAATCCACCCAACTTTCCGAATCGAGCAAGTCGCGAAACAATCATCTCTATATTAACGTTGGGCGCATGATGACCCAAATCAACCAGGCAGCTCGCCTTCGGGCCTAGTTCTGAGGCAATTAGATAGCTACTACCCCAATCCTGTACAACCGTTGAGTAAAACGCAGGTTCGTACATTTTGTGCTCGGTAAACAATTGCCAGCTATCGGGTAGCGCCACATAGACCGCCTGCAATGCCTCCAAATACCGATCAAACTGCTGTCCCATATGAACTTGACCTGGAAAGTTTGACCCATCACCCACCCATACCGTTAGTGCTTCAGAACCTAGCGCTTTGCCTATTTCGATACAACGGATATTGTGTTCTATGGCCTGCTCACGAGTCGCCTGATCAGTGTGCGACAAAGATCCAAATTTGTATGAATAAGCTTGATGCTCCTGATTTTGAAATGTGTTGGAGTTCATTGCATCAAACGCAAGACCTAAACTGCTGGCCTGCTCACGCAGAGCACTCGGATCAGCGTCATCCCAAGGTATATGCAACGACACGGTAGGCGTTGCACGTGTAAGGTGTTGAATAACACCACAGTCATCCAACTTGTCAAACACATGACGTGGCTCGCCAACGCCTGGGAACCGAGCGAAACGAGTGCCACCTGTCCCTACACCCCAAGAGGGAATAGCGACGGCAAACTGACCCGCACGCTGAGTCAAGGCTTCTATATCCACGTGTCTACGCTGTAGATGCGCAGCCAATGCTGAGTAATCGGCGTCCAGCTCCGATTGGCGTGCTCGATTATGTTGTTCCACTAGCTCAGGGGCAATTCGCGTATTCATAACTAACTTCCTATCGCGTAAAGGATTGCACGTTTCCGGCATCAACATTAATGATGTTGCCGGTAGACTTGGCTGATGCATCGCTGACAAGAAAGTACGTTGCCTCTGCAATATCCTCTGGAAGCACCGCACGCTTTAGCAAGGAGCGTTCAAGATAGTGTGCTTGCAGCTCTTCAGTATCTTTGCCGTAGGCATCAGCGCGTTGCTGTAACCAATCGCCAGACCAAATCTTTGACCCCTGCAAGACAGCATCAGGATTTACCACATTCACTCGAATTCCGCCTTCAGCGCCTTCTAGGGCAAGACAGCGTGCCAAGTGCACTTCAGCTGCTTTAGCAGTACAATAAGCTGATGCTCCTGGGGATGCGGCCAACGCGTTTTTAGACGCAATAAACACCACCGCACCCCCTAAATTTTGCCGCCTGAGCATGCGAAAAGCCTCACGTGATACTAGAAAATAACCAGTAGAGAGAATGTCCATATTCTTATTCCATAACTCAAGCGTGGTCTCTTCGACCGGCGCAGAAGAGGCAATGCCAGCATTAGAAACCAAGATATCGATACCTCCAAACTCTCTGGCTGTGAACCTGAAAGCCGTTTCAACCTGATTCTCATCGGTGACATCCATCAAAACACTCGAGACAACGTCCTTCCCGAAGGCATCCTGCAATTGATGACTAGTTTCATCTAGAAGTGCCTTATCTATATCCGCTAACACCACACAGGCACCTTCCGACAGTAGGCGCGTAGCTGTTGCCGACCCTATACCTCCGGCACCACCTGTAACCAGTGCGACACGTCCAGCAAGACTCTTCGACTTCGGCATTCGTTGTAGTTTGGCTTCCTCTAGCAGCCAGTATTCGATATCAAATGCTTCTTGCTCCGGTAAACCACAGTAAATAGAAACAGCGGATGACTCACGCATGACATTAATTGCATTTGTATAAAATTCCGCGCTAATGCGTGCTGTCGCTTTGTCCTTTGCAAACGTAATCATGCCAACTCCGGGTATTAAGTACACCACCGGATTAGGGTCTCTCATGGCTGGGCTATCAGCATGCTTACAGCGATCAAAATAACCAGCGTACTCATCGCGATAACGTGACAACAACTCAGGCAGTTCCGCCAAAGTGGCTTCTTGGTTATTTGTCGAGGGGTTGTACCCCACAATCAGAGGCTTGATTTTTGTACGTAAAAAATGATCTGGGCAGCTGGTACCCAGAGCAGCCAAGTCTGGCATTTGCTCACTACAGACAAACTCAAGCACTGCATCACTGTCATCGAAGTGCCCTATCTTGTATTGTTCTTGACTGATTAAGCCTCGAATTTCAGGCATCAACTGTTCAGCAATATGTTGACGCTGCTCAGCTGGCAGGACCGAATGTATTGCCTTGCCAAAAGCTGTTAGCTTGGCCGTCTTTTTTTCTAACCAACAAATCGCTTTGTTGATAATTTCAAGCGTCACCTCATAGCACTGTTCAGCGCTGCTCGCCCACGTAAACAATCCATGACTACCCAGCACAACACCACGAGCATCGGGATTATTCTTGCAATAATCAGCCAACCAAAGGCCTAACTCATAACCTGGTCTCTTCCATGGAAGCCAGCCAATATCATCGCCGAAGATTTCTTGGGTTAAGGCCTGACCATCTTCTGCTGCGGCAATAGCAATTATGGCATCTGGATGCATGTGATCAACATGCACCTGAGGAACATAAGCATGCAGCGGTGTATCTATCGAGGAGGCACGTGCGTTCAGATCAAACGTACAGTGTGGCAGGTAGCCGACCATCTCGTCTTCAAACTCAACACCTCTGTACAGCTTTTGAAGCGCGTCTAACTTGTCCTGATACAAGGTAGCAAAACCATCAAGTTTCATCGTGCCAACATCGCCACCCGAACCTTTAACCCACAACACCGTAGTGTCATCGCCACTGAGTGGGTCGGCCATCTTAACTTTAGCTGACGTGTTGCCACCGCCGTAGTTGGTAATACGTTTATCACTGCCCAGCAAATTTGAGCGGTACAACAATTTCCCGGGCTCGTCGAGTGTCGCAGCGTGATCTTGATCCCACAGATTCTGCAGCAACTTGCTTGTGTGATCAGCGCACATAGATGATATTCCATGAAAGATTTGATGCCACAGAATCACCTCTCTTACACTCAATGTCAATCAAATGCATGAGAATATGATAGCCATTTGACTGCTTTTGACTAATTTTGATTGACAGATTCGCGCCGCCGAGTATCATCAATGATGACGGACAATCACCAAGGGAATTCAAATTAGGGTCATGCACGAGCGCGAGAGACAAAAAATCATTCTGTCAGCCGTCGAAAGCAAACCGGTCGTCACCGTCGCTGAGCTTGTTGCACTAACAGATTCTTCAGAAGCCACCACACGCCGTGACATCAACTCCTTACACCTGACAAAACAACTGCGACGAGTGCGCGGCGGCGCTGAAGCATTACAACCACCGACTCACAGTCCGTTAGCTGGTAGGCCGTTCAGCGTGAACCAGAGCATGCATAGTGCTCAGAAGACGGCTATCGCCCGCGAGGCTGTTGCGCTATGCAACGACGGCGACGACATTATTATTAATGGCGGTACCAGCACGTACCAGATGGTGCATCTGCTGACCAACAAGCGCCTGCAAATCTTTACAAATTCCTTTCCTATTGCTGAACACCTGCTAAAACATTCCAAAAATCAGCTCACATTGCCGGGAGGCACTCTTTACAGAGAACAGAACATTATCCTCAGTCCGTTTGACAACGATGTGACTCGCAATTTCTGTGCGTCTAGGATGTTCATGGGTGCACATAGTGTCGGGCGGCTTGGCTTGATGGAATCAGACCCTTTAGTCATTCAGAGTGAACAGAAGCTTATGCGTCAAGCAGATGAACTCGTCGTGCTAGCTGATGCCTCAAAATTCCAACGGCGCTCCTCACTGCTCATCTGCTCGCTTGATCAGATAGATGTTCTTATCACTGACGATCATATTGATGACGCTTCAGTAAATATGCTGGAAGCGGCAGAGATAAAGGTGATCATTGCCGACTCAAAAATCGCAGAAAACACAGCATGATTTAAGGCCAACCCATTCGAAATACAAGCTCCATCACCAGTACCACAGTCATAGGTAAACACCAAAACACACTCTACTACCAACAAACCAAAAGAGAATGCAATGAGAAAGACAACGACACTCATCACAGCTGCGATATTAGGCGGCTCAATGGCCATGTCCTCGGCTCAAGCCGAAGAAATGCGAATCGCACTCGTCGTCAAAGCACTCGGCATTGGCTTCTTCGAAGCGGCAGCCAAAGGCGCTGAAGAGGCCGCTGCTGAACTAGGTGATGTAGAAATTATCTACACGGGGCCAACAGACACAACCGCTGAAGGGCAAATCGAAGTCATCAACTCACTCATTGCACAAAAGGTCGATGCCATTGCCATATCAGCCAATGATCAGGACGCTCTGGTACCTGCCTTGAAAAAAGCCATGGACAGAGGAATCACCGTCATATCTTGGGATTCTGGTGTGGCACCGGAAGGTCGTATGATGCATTTGAACCCATCTTCCAATTCACTAATAGGCAACATGATCGTGAAGATGGCCGCAGATCACTTACCAGATGGCGGCGATGTAGCTGTACTCTCGGCTTCAGCAACCGCTACCAACCAGAACATCTGGATCGATGAGATGAACAAAGTGATCGGTGACTATCCTGGTATCAATGTAGTCGCCACGGTTTACGGAGACGATCTATCAGACAAAAGCTACCGCGAAGCACAAGGACTCATGTCCTCACACCCAGACCTCAAAGCTATCATCTCGCCAACGTCTGTAGGTATTGTGGCAGCAGCGCAAGCGGTGACAGACGAAGGTAAAGCCGGTGAAATCCTAGTAACAGGGCTAGGGCTTCCATCAGAGATGGCGGCTCATGTCGACTCCGGTGCATCCAAATCATTCGCCATCTGGAATCCTATTGATCTTGGCTACGCAGCTACCATGATTTCATACAACCTAGCCAAGGGTGAAGCTACCGCTAGCGCAGATGGCGAGATCGGCATGGGCCGTTTAGGTGCTGTGACGTTAGACGACTCCATGGATGGCGCTATGTCCGATCCCTTTGTCTATGACTCTTCGAACATTAATGATTTCAAAGACATCTTCTAAAAAAATCTTCTAACTTGAGTAATGGCTAAACGGGAAGGTTCCGACAGCGCGAAAGTAATTCCAAGGAAGGCCTCGCAGATGGCCGCTCCACGGAAGGCCGCCCCACCAATTCACTCCGAGAGGATTGGTGGGCGGTTTACGGCGGGGTAGTCTTCCCTAATTTCATGGACTCATGGAGTTTTCACCTATCACTGACACTGGAGTAAGTCGCATTGCACACACCTTCTGTGTCGACACCACCTTCACCTGTTCTACTACTGGACGGCATCGTTAAAGACTTTCCTGGTGTGCGCGCTCTATCATCAGTTTCTCTCAAACTGTATGCAGGCGAAGTGACCGCTCTGGTTGGCGAAAATGGTGCTGGTAAATCCACTATTGTTAAAATATTAACGGGGATCTATCAACCTAATCAAGGCCACATCAAGATCGATGGGCAGGAAGTGACACTGTCGACACCCAAAGAGGCTGCCCGACTTGGCATCACGGCCATCCATCAAGAGACCGTATTGTTCGATGAACTGTCGGTTGCAGAGAATATCTTCATCGGTCATTCACCTCGTACGCGCTTGGGTCTTATCGATTGGCGGAAGATGAACAATGATGCGTTAAATCTACTCGAACGAATTGGCGCAACCATAAAACCGACAGCTTTATTGCGTGATCTGGGTATAGCCAACAAACATCTGGTGGCCATAGCAAGAGCACTATCAATAGAGGCCCGTGTGGTTATTATGGATGAGCCTACAGCGGCACTCTCACATAAAGAAATTGAGGAACTGTACATCCTCGTAAATCAATTAAAGGCTGATGGCAAAGCCATACTCTTCATCAGCCACAAGTTCGATGAAATTTTTCGCATTGCAGACCACTACACCGTATTTCGTGATGGTGAATTAGTTGGCGACGGATCCATCAACAAAATAGAGCCAACCGAATTGGTGAGGTTGATGGTGGGGCGTTCAGTTGAAGGTGTATTCCCTCCTCGCACCGAAAAACTAGGCAAACCTATACTGCAAGTCCAACACTATTCTCACCCAACAGAATTTAGTGACATCAGTTTTTCACTTAGACGAGGTGAGATCTTGGGTTTTTATGGATTGGTCGGCGCGGGACGCAGTGAATTTATGCAAGCCCTGTTTGGTATCACACGACCCAGCTCTGGAACACTGTCCATAAACGGACATCCAATTTCACCCAAATGCCCAGCTGATGCCATTGCACACGGAATTGTTTATGTACCAGAAGATCGCGGAAAACAAGGTGCGATCACCGCCTTATCGATTGTAGATAACGTTGCATTACCCTCACTACAGACAACTTCCAACAAAGGCTTTGTGCGTATGGCTAGCGAATTTGCATTAGCGCGTGAATACACACAACGTCTGGAACTCAAAGCCGCCGCATTAGATCAGCCAGTAGGTGAACTCTCAGGAGGTAATCAGCAAAAAGTGGTTATAGCCAAGTGGCTAGCGACACAACCCGCGGTCATTATTCTCGATGAGCCAACTAAAGGAATCGATATAGGCTCAAAGGCTGCCGTTCATGCATTCATGCGTGAGCTCGCATCACAAGGACTAGCCGTGATCATGGTGTCGTCAGAGATTCCTGAAATTATAGGAATGTCGGACCGTATCCTTGTTATGCGAGAGGGACGGCAAGTGGCTGAGTATGAACGTGAAGATGTTACGCCGGAAACATTAGTCAGTGCTGCTGCCGGCATTGAAAAATATAGCGCAGCATGATGCGCCATACAGTTTCTCGTGACCTTCTGTTGGCCTTCATACTGTTAGCGCTCGTTGGGCTGGTGTCCTTGCGTTTTCCGGAGTTCGCATCAGTAAAATCGTTGTCAAGTGTTTTCAACGACACATCGATACTCATCATCCTCGCACTGGGCCAAATGGCTGTCATTCTGACACGTTGTATCGATCTATCCATGGCTTCCAACCTTGCACTGGTTGGTATGTGTACCGCAATGCTAAATGCAAGCGTACCAGGAATACCCATACCCTTACTCATTGTTCTGGCAATGGTTTTGGGCGCGTTACTTGGAAGCATCAATGGGCTATTAGTTTGGAAGTTGGATATCCCACCTATCGTTGTCACACTGGGCACATTAACCATATTTAGAGGTGTTATCTTCTTGATATCTGATGGTCAGTGGGTCAATGCGCATGAGATGAACCCGGCATTTAAAGCCTTGCCCAGATTCGACATACTGGGTTTACCGATCTTGTCATGGGCTGCAATTATCAGCATTGCCTGTTCATACATTCTGCTCAATCGAACCCCGTTGGGCAGATCCCTATATGCGGTCGGTGGCAACCCAAATGCCGCTGTATACACGGGTATTGATGTAGGCCGCTCCCGATTTAATGCCTTTGTTTTGTCAGGCGTGCTTTCGGGCTTAGCTGGCTATCTGTGGGTATCACGCTATGCGGTAGCCTATGTAGACATCGCTGCTGGGTTTGAACTGGATGTCGTTGCAGCGTGCGTTATCGGTGGTATATCAATAGCGGGAGGTATGGGAAGCGTAGCGGGTGCTGTTTTGGGGGCTCTGTTTCTGGGCGTAATCAAAAATGCACTGCCCGTAGTCAACATTTCCCCCTTCTGGCAGCAGGCAATTTCAGGTTGTGCCATTATCGCAGCTGTGATCTTCAATGCACGATCAGAACGCCGTCCCGGCCGCATCATTTTGAAGCAGGCGGAAAACGTATGAGTGGTCTTACATCCAACAACGCATCTGTGATGCCAGACAGACTACGCGGTCAGCTGTTTCGCATCATAGCCAGCTGGGAGTTCTTACTACTCGGGGTAGCGATATTAATATTCCTCTTCAATGTGCAAGCCTCCCCCTACTTTCTGGATCCGTGGAATTTGTCAGACGCCACCTATAATTTCACTGAAAAAGCAATGATTGCATTCGCAATGGCACTAGTGATTATTTCAGGTGAAATTGACCTTTCCGTCGCCTCTATTATTGCGCTAGTGTCCACCTGTATGGGTTTTGCTGTGCAACTCGGATTTGATACGCCAATGCTTATCGGTGTCGCCATTATCGTCGGCGCAGCATGCGGTGCCTTTAATGGCTTCCTTGTAGCGATCATGGGATTGCCTTCTATAGTGGTTACCATTGGCACGCTATCTTTATTCAGAGGTATCGCTTATATCGTTTTAGGGGACCAAGCCTACTCTGGGTACCCAAAGTCGTTCGCCTACTTCGGACAAGGCTATGTCTGGTGGGTCATCACTGTTGAAATGGTATTGTTCACTGTAGTGGCTTTATTGTTCTTCCTACTGCTACATCTAACCTCATTCGGGCGCAGCGTAAAGGCTATTGGCAACAATCCCACCGCAGCCTTGTTCGCAGGCATTCGAGTGCCGCGCGTAAAATTTATCCTGTTCGTACTCACTGGCATCATGTCGGCTATTGCCGCTATTTGCCTTACCTCTCGCTTGGGCTCTACTCGACCTTCAATAGCCGTAGGCTGGGAGCTAGAAATCGTAACCATGGTGGTGCTTGGTGGCGTCAATATTCTAGGAGGCTCCGGCACCATATTCGGTGTATTCATTGCAGCCTTAGTCATGGGCATGGTGACCTTCGGCTTGGGCTTACTCAACGTGCCTGGCATTGTCATGTCCATATTCATTGGCTTATTACTGATAACGGTTATCGCTTTGCCCATCATCATCCAAAGAACTCGTCAACGAGTTGCGAGCTAACTTGTGACTCGTTACGTCGCCGTTATCGACATTGGAAAAACAAACGCTAAGGTTGCGCTAGTTGATAATTTATTAGCGACAGAGAGTGAAGTAATTCGACAACGTATTTATGCCAATACTACAACACTGTATCCCAGCCTCAATCACTCAGCTATTGAAGATTTTATTGTTGAAGCACTAGTTAAGCTAAGTAAAAACCATAAGATAGATGCTTTAACAGTGACTACGCACGGGGCGACAGTGGCACTCATTGATCGTGCCGGTGAACTAGCCTTACCAATACTTGACTATGAATTTCAGGATGTAGATGAACTGCGTAGTGTCTATGAAAAATTACGCCCTCCATTTGCCGATACCGGGTCACCCGCCTTGCCAGGCGGCCTCAACATAGGTGCGCAACTACATTGGCAGCAGACCAAATACCCTAAAGAATTTGCCACAGTACATACCATCCTGACATGGCCACAATATTGGGTGTTCAGACTTACTGGTGAACGCTATAACGATGTCTCTTCATTGGGTGTTCACACCGACTTGTATGAGCCAGAACAACAACGCTGTTCCAAGTTAGTTGAAGAGAGAAGCTGGACGTCATTAATGCCACCCACACGCCTTTCAGGTGAATTAAGCGGGACACTAACACCGCATATAGCAAAGCGGACACACCTGCCATCGACAACACCTGTTTACACAGGCATTCATGATTCAAACGCTTCACTGGTACCGCACTTGACCACTCAGAAACCACCGTTCACAGTTATCTCAACGGGCACTTGGTTCATAATGATGGCAATTGGAGGTACAGGAGTTGCTTTAGATGAAACACGCGATACGCTGCTCAATGTTAATGCCTATGGCAAGAGTGTACCTTCCGCCCGATTCATGGGTGGACGCGAGAGAGAACTTTTAGGCGTCACATCAAACGCATCTGAACAGAGCATGACCCAATTGCTAAGCGATACCTTAAAACCCGCTATGCTCCTGCCCTCTGTAGTGACTGGCACCGGACCATTCCCACATACCAAAGCGCACTGGATTGGCAAATCGATAGAAAACGATACCAAGCTGCGCGACTGCGCAGTCACGCTATACCTTGCCATGATGAGCGCAGAATGCATGCAACTGATTGGAAGCGAAGGCAACATTTTCATAGAAGGACCACTAGCGCACGACATACATTATGCGAAAATGCTGGCAGCTATCACCGAGCGCAGAGTCATACTTAGCGATTCGCAAACAGGTACCAGTGTAGGAGCTGCGATGCTAATCAATCCCCCGGAAAAATCACCACCCAGTCATCACGTATCTATCGACAACACACTTTGCGCCCAACTGCAACACTACGCAAAACTATGGAGAAACAATCTGACACTTCACTCTAGGTAAAACAAGCGCTCCAACGGCTCGACTATAGGTTCGTTATTGTCTCCACTAGCCATTACATCCGCCATGTACTCCCACCAACGCTGCATGACAGGTTCTAGTGGCAAAGTATCCATGATGTGATCAGCTGACCTGCGCAACACCGCGAACAAACTGTTTGTGTCTTCATGAAGGAAAATCGAATAGTCAGATATGCCCGCGCTCTTGAGCAAGCTGACTAGCTCTGGCCAAATTTCATCATGGCGTCGGCGGTACTCATTAGCTTGGCCATGGTTGAGTTGCATTCTGAAGGCTATTTGTTGCATGAGTGTTGTTGATTCTTATCCATTCGGTAAGGCTGACCTTACTCTCTTAATAAACGATGCAGGCGACAGAACACGTCCGCTCATGCCGTCATCAAGCTGCAGAGCCTTGTCTTCTATTACAGATACGCTCCAGACACTAACGACAGCGACTGGCTTAATAAGGTGACGTTTGATGTAACCATCGCATCAGGGATAACAGTGTTTATCCAGAAACTTTACCTACAACAAATCATCGAAAATCTATTGTCCAATGCTATTAAGTATTCTAACAGTTCAGTTACAAACGCCTCACCACAAGTATCTGTGTCACTCCAACAACACGCTAAGCAGTTTACTTTGATCATTGATGACAACGGTATACCCGAAAAATGCCGTGAAAAAGTATTCGTGATGTTTATGCGGTTTCGTCCTAAAGTGACCAACGGCAGTGGTTTGGAATTGTATTTAACCAAACAGAATGCCATGGCAATAGGCGGTAATTTAGCTTACGAACCACTCGCACCAGGTTCACGTTTTATCGTAACCCTTCAATCTGCCAAGGGGTAAATTTACCGTGCACGATCGAAAATTGATACTGGTTGTCGAAGACCAAGAGCCCGATCAGTTTATTGCCAAACGAAATCTGTCGCGTCATTGGCCAGACACCACCATTGAAGTGGTCTCCGACGGCGAAGAGGCGATTGAGTATCTAGATTCAATACCGGACAACCTACCTGATCTGATTCTTCTTGATATCAACATGCCACGAATGGACGGCCACACCTCCCTGACCACCTAGGCGAAACGACATCGCCAAGAAATACCTGTGGTAGTCATGCTCACCTCTTCCAACCAGCAGACAGATAAAGACAGCAGTTTGCAATATTCAATCGAATAATCCGTTGAGCAAGCACTGAATTAGTCTGGTAACGGAGTAAGCCACGCGGCCAATGCGTCCACTGATCGTAGCTACCAACGTGTTCAGCTCTTTGCTCGTGGGGGCGGGAAACGACTAAGGCGAACAGAATTGATCCTCTATCTCCCCTATTCCATCTCCACGAAGATCAGCGTAGGTTCGCACGTGAGGCAGTTGCAAGGAAAAATCATTAGGCTCTACTAACGCGACTATGACTTGGTTTTACCCGTTTGTTACTCATCGCGTATTCACTGCCACCCCGGACGGAAGGCTACCCCCAACGTTCCAGATACCGGGGAGCGCGTTGAGCTCTTTGCTCGTGGGAGCATTGACCCGATGAAATCTCAGATCTCCATTGCTCTTGGGCAAGAAGACGCCAATAAACAACACATGAAAATGCAGGTTTAGATTCAGTGCCTAGCCAAAGCGCTGGATCAATGTCACCGCACCTGTATGAGCCTGCGATATCTTGAAGCCTGCCTTGTTGATCAAGTCGGGCTGCACAGGTACGTCGAGATCGCGCGGTTAACAATGGCCAATACCCTGCCCATCACCTGCGGATGATTAGCCAGGACAAAACGTAGCGGATACTGGAAACTCAATACCCACTGGCGCACCGGTCTGTGCGGGAGAACATGATCCACCAGAAGCGCGGTCGTCTCCGCCATGCGTCCGGCACCACAACTGGGGCAGAAGCCGCGACGTTTACAACTGACCCTACCAGATGCTCGTGGCTGCAGCTCTCGCAGCGCACACGCAGAAAACCGTTCTCAAGTCGACCATACGCCAAGCAGTCCTCGAACCCGCCTCGCGTTACGTGCCGTGGCAGAAAGCGATCCGCCTCACTCAGCTGTGTCTGAAATTCAAGCCAATACCGCTCTACCAGAGTTGATACAACAGTGTCCGTTCTGGCTTATGCCGCACATGGGTGGGCGAGACACAGACATCCTGTCCGGTTGTGGAAGTGCCATCAAACGCATCCTTGCGTCATTTGATTAGCTAACTAATGGACTATATAGAGCCGTTTTGAATATTTTCGCAAGAGCTGTACTGAATGTTACCAATACTGTGATCAGCATTATAACAGGTGTCGTTACCTGAGCCGCCGCCTTGAATTTCTGTGTGGTTGCTTTGCTGCGGAGCACCAGTATCTATTTCATCATTGCCGTTCTGGCCCCAAATCTTATCTCTACCAGCGCCGCCAAACATAAAATCCGCACTACCACCGCCATACATTATGTCGTGCCCATTGTCGCCGAACATTCTGTCTTTCCCTTTATAGCCATACATATTGTCGGCGTTTCTTGTCCCTAGCAGTAAGTCATCGTTGCTGGTGCCTTTAATAGTGGCTGCGTGTGTTACGCCAGAAACCACCGTAGTCAGGCCTAATAATGCTGTCGTTAATAATAATTTTTTCATGATTTTTTTACAAGTTAAGTTAAGTTAAGTTATACAGGTACTGCTATTGAAGGGAAAAATCCCTAAAATTCATATAGGCATTGGAGTAGCAGCAAGTTGTTACTCCTACCGATTTGCACTAATCCAAGCATTGACATCAAACTCAAGGCGCTCTCCTAGAGCTGCATAATCTGCACTTTCAGCGTCGCTCAGTTGGAAGCCTTTAAGCGCTTCCCATGCTTTAAGTCGGAGTATCGCACTTTCATCGTTTTGTACTACGGCGTACAAAACCGCTTTGCTTTCCGCGCTTTTGTAATCACTGATACCAAGTGACATAACCGCGCGCGCGCGCGCATTGATATCAGTTTCTTCAATGGCCAACGTGCGAAGTGGCGCTAAGTCCGCATCGCTGGTTGCCCATTCCCCGATTTGATTTATGGCATGACGTCGCACATTCGCATCATCTCTGTTTAAGGTCTCATTCAGAACACTTTGAACATTGGCGTATTCTTCAACCGTGCTGGGGGCATTGGTTAGCGCGATTAACAAGTACTCAGTAACGTCAGTATCAGTCTCTTGTTGAATGTTGGCCAGCAGTCCATCACGCATTACAGGCGTTATACTTTCCATATCAGCAACCATAAGCAAAGCTGCACCTCGTTGGTCGACAGTGTAATCACTTCCGTTGGACGAAATCTCCAGTGCCAAGGCTTGTGCTTTTGGCGAACCTGTACTAGATATGACAGCCGCTAATTCAACGCCGAGCAAACTGTGAGGATCCTCTGCAAATACCTCCAGCAGAGAATCGAGTAGAAGAGGGTCGTTCTTGATTGCTCTTAACAGCTGAGCACGATCGCCAAAGTATTCGTCGTTAGTACCAAACATAGGATGCTGCGTTTCTAAGTTACTTGCAGCGATTTTGTCCTTTAGCGTACTCAGCGCTTTTTCTAAAATCTGCTCACCTGTTGACTCAACAATGACTACGTCTTCGTCT
>JALZWO010000169.1 GCA_023300375.1 Granulosicoccus sp.
CTTCGCCCATCTCAAGACCATTATAAAACTTGATCGATTACGAGTACGTGGCCCCTGCGGCGCCAATGACGAGTTCCTCCTCGCCGCAACTACCCAAAACCTCCGCAAAATGGCTAAGCTTTACATGAATGGCCACAAAATGAGCACGGCGTAGAGAAATAGGTCGCTCAGCCAAATTTACAGAGCTGAATGTTCCGAGTTAAACACGGTGTTTTTCAACACTATCGGGGCTTAGCGGACATTAGGTCAGAGGCTTAAGTCGCCCAAAATAAGCCGCTCAAGTTATGCGTATCAATTGCCATTACCGTTGGTAGCGTTTTGAGCGTTTTCCTTGTTTAGCAACAGGAATTGCAACACACAGCTAGCTGTCTTAAGGCCGGCACCGCGTAACACTCCCCCCAGGTAAGTGAACGGCATAGTTGCTCCAGTCTTTGCGTGCGAGGTAATAGTCCGTCGAAATATAGTGCGCGCCGCTTGCAAAGGCAGCCCGCCGGCGTGCCGTGTCATTGGTGCGGGCCTCAATCGTGTTGGCATCTGCCCGTGTGCGCACGAGGAAGCCAGCCTCAACAGCTGCGCGAATCTTTAGCGCGTCAGCGCGGGGATCATTCAGTGTAAAATAAGCCGCGTGGTCTGCGTCTAGGCTTACCGAGTTTACGAAGAACGGATGGCCTTCGAGCGAGGGTTTTCCGCGCAGATATGCGTTCACCACCTCGGGGGGCTCGTCCAACGCAAACAAGAGCTTTCCTTTGCTGGTTTGATAACGAGGCCAGCCGTTTTGCGTCACCGCGTCCCGCAATGTTGGGGCGCCTGCGCGTATGTCATCAGGCGTTATGAGTTTATTGCGGGCAACCGCGGAACGAACGTCTGTATCCAGCGCATCAAAAGCTTCTGCCGTGAAAGCGAGCGGCACGACGGCTTGTTCAAGTTCAATCGCGGATTGCTTGGCGTTTACCAAGATCAAGATTGGCGTGTGCTGCGGGTGCGCATTTGACCATGCGGAAATTTGCGAGAGGCACTGGGTAAACAGCGGGCAATGGCTGCGTTGATCGACATCTTGAACATGCATCACTTTGAAGCCGGGCGTAGCCATCTCTGGTACATTGTAGCGCTTGCCAATTGAGGGAATGGCGCGAGGCAAATAGGGGTCGCTATAAAGCCCGCCTTCGGGATCATAATAAACATCAATCTCTAATTGGCGCATGCCCAGATCAAGCTGCGCGCTCAGAGGTAAATGGGAATAGTCGAGCGCGTTTGCCGCCTCTACAGAGGCCCGCCGCAGGGCAACCATCTCTAGCTTCGGGATCGCTGTTTTGTAGCTATTGTGAGATCCGATTGATTGGACCTCATTCAAGGTTAAATCTGGGGTAGCACACGGAGCCTCTGCGCTCAGGTCATGCAATGGCCTCTCTTGACCTGCTGGTACCGCCCCATCTGAACACGCACTAATGGCGGTGAGTAGGCTTAGCCAAACTAAAATGGGACGAACGGGCATAACTGGTTTGTTTTCTTTATCTAATGAGGCTTGGTAAGCTTAAACCGAGACTGCGGCGTTAGTAAAGCCGCTACGCCAACGTCTTAAACCGCCCAAAATAGCGGACTTATTATATTTGCGACATATGTCCAAAATAGGACATTTTCTTTTATTCAATGCGAAGTTTATTTGATTATTAGAGTGACACAATCCATTTAATAATCGCATCCGAAACACGTTTCGTTGTCTTTGGACTCAGAATATCTCCTGCAATAATATGGTTATTAGGGTCATCTGAATCTTCTACCATTTGCAGACTTGTTGGTCCGCCCCATTGTTGAATTACTTTATCTACCTTTGACGGCACCATAACACCATCTTTGCTAGAATAGATAAAGAGAGCAGGTACCATGATAGTGGATTTGTCAATATCATCGACAGTCCGTAAAAGCGCCGCCATTGGAAAAATAGCTTTACTGGGATATTGGTATGTCCACCCTTTACGGTGCCCTTCATTAAGCGTTTCAAATGAGCGGCTTGCCCCCATAATTATTGGAAGAATAGTTTCTGCCCACGGCATGTTCAATAATTCAGTGGCAGCGGCTTGAATACCAAAGTTGGGGGCCATCAGCACAATACCGGCAACCTTGTCCACATATTTAGATTGTGAAGCCACCCAAGTTGCCAATGTGCTGCCTGTTGAGGTCGTAACGAGTATTATTCTATCACCTAGGCGTTCCCCTATTGATATTGCTTCTACGGTATCGTTAAGCCAATCGGACATTTTGGGTTCAGTCATTGCCGCACTGCTACGCCCATGACCGGATAGCCGTGTCAGAAAAAGGTTTGCGTTCAACGCACTCGCGATGTTTTGTGAGACTGGTGATGTTTCCATCTTACTTGCTGAAAAACCATGTATGTAAACCACGGCGAATTTTGTTCGAGTTTTGTTACTGGAATCGGCCCAGATAATTTCCTTGGCAATTCCATCTCGTATATCAGTGAAAGTCGCCTCCTTATTTGCGAGGTAGGAATCGAGATTGCACCCAATTTTAGATGCATCATTGCTAATAGTTTCAGTCGTGTCTGGGCGAGGGCCTAAAAGAAAGACAATCAAAATAATTATCACAACTAGTCCGCTTAAAACTGGAAAATTAATTGTTGTCACCATATTCAAAATACTTTGCATGTTTTACTTCTTGCAATCGTTGATGCTTGGTTTTATTTTTAAATTAAACCATTTTGAAAATTCAGAAATTTCGTTTTCAGTCATATGGAGACCTAATTTTGTGCGTCGCCATAAAATATCTTCAGGTTGTTTCGCCCATTCATTTTTAACAAGGTATCGAACTTCGGTCTCGGTCAAAACTGTTCCAAACCTTTTTCCAAGGTTAATGTCACTTTCTTCCAAAATTTTATGAATACGTGTCCCATATGCCCTAGCTAGATGCTTCAAGATTCTAGGGTCAATATAAGAGTAAAAACTCTTAAGCTCTTCAAGGAAGCTCTCAAAATCAGTATTTAGTATATCCCCGCCGGGTAAGGAAGCGTTTCTCGTCCAAGGCCCTATCTCATCTGTGAAATAAGGGGATAGTTTTTCCATGGCGTGTTCAGCAAGCCTTCTGGAGGTCGTAATTTTACCGCCGTAGACAGACAGAAACGGTGCGCCTTCTGTAAATTCCTCAGTCTTAAAGACATAATCACGCGTAACAGCAGACGCATTTTCACTCTGATCGTCATAGAGCGGGCGGACGCCAGAGTATGTCCAAACAACGTCATCTTTGATGATAGGTTTAGTGAAGTACTCACTGGCAGCATTGCATAGATAATTTATCTCTTCATCATTGATTTCCACTGGGCCTGCTCCTGTCACATAAGGAACATCTGTTGTGCCAATCAGTGTGTAATTTTGCTCATAAGGAATAGCAAAAATCACGCGATCATCAGCATTTTGAAAAATGTAACAATGGTCACCTTCGTAAAGGCGCTTCGTCACAATATGGCTGCCTTTAACAAGGCGAAGTCCAGCTGAGGTTTGATTGCGTTTAAGTTTATACAAGACCTGTTCAACCCACGGCCCTGCAGAGTTTATAACAGCTTTGGCAATTACTGTGTTGGCTTGGCCATTTTCTAAAATTTCAGCTTGGTATTTTCCATTTGAAGTGTCCAGACTGAGAACTTCTGTTCGTGTTCGAATATCCGCTCCACGCTCTTTTGCATCCATCGCATTAAGCACAACAAGCCGAGCATCTTGAACCCAACAGTCTGAAAACTCGTACCCTTTTTTAAGGCGAGATTGCAGAGAGTTTTTATGTGGTGCTTTATGTAAGTTAATCGTCTTTGTTCCTGGTAGTAACTTTCTGCCTCCGAGATTATCATACAGGAAAAGACCAAGACGAAGTAACCACGCAGGGCGCATACCTTTGTCATAAGGCAAAATTAAACGCAGTGGCCATATGATGTGTGGCGCAGCACGTAAGAGAACTTCTCGTTCCATGAGTGATTCTCTGACAAGCCTAAACTCATAATATTCTAGATATCGAAATCCTCCATGAATTAGTTTGGTGCTGGCAGAAGATGTATGGCTCGCAAGATCATCTTTTTCGCAAAGGAGGACAGACAGGCCACGCCCAGCAGCGTCACGAGCAATCGCAGTACCATTGATGCCACCGCCAATTATTAAAAGGTCGTAGATTTCATTCATTTGTACAGTCTTACGCGGAAGTGGTTTGACGGGAAATTTAGGACGTATTTGTAGCGTTGATACCAAACAATTTTGACACCGGTTGTCCTGATAGATACTGCATGTGGGTCTAAAGACGTGTTTCGAAGGTTTTATTTAAAATTAAAATTAGCGATTGAGAGAATTTGAAACTACCAAGTTACTTTTAAATCTAAATGTTTTCTGTCAAAAATATGGATCTCGAAAGAACCGAGACCCATTACGGAAACTGTTAGAGGGGACTAATACTTGTAGGTTCTCAATATTAGACGCGAATTTATTATCAATCATGTCCTGCGGCAGTACTGTTACCGCAATAGGCACTTCCTGCAAGTTTTGTGAAGTCTTTTGCGACGTCACAATAATTTCATCAAGTATGCCACCTGAACTTTGTGCGTAAGCTTGCGAGCTTAGAGCTACAGCTGTGACTGATAAACTAATGTTAGATATAATATTTTCCTTATTCACGTGTTTCCCCTGACAGACTTATTTTATATTAATGATGTCAATAGGTTAGCTTTAAAGTGGTATAAATCAATAGTGTATCAATATATAATGTTAGGGGCGTTGCAAATTAGCAACAGAGGGATAACTGGTTGGATATTGAATAGTAAAAACAAAGGTTTAATGACTATTGAATATAAATATTTCAGAGATGATTTTGTAAAAAGCCAATCAAATTAGATTGTTTTTGTGCATCAATTGAGAATGCATTGATTGATAAGGGGGAGTTTCAGTAAAATAAACCAACAACAAAGCAGGCCAAAACAAATATGACCAGACTTTGACAAATTAACAGGCTGGCCGATTGAAAATCCATTTTCTTAATACCTCCAAATGAGCACTGTAAGCCGATAGCTGCTACAGAAACAGTTAGGAGTATATGTGAAGTTTTCGTCATCATCTGTTCTGGATAACCTGTTAGTAATCCTGCTGAATTTAGAATTACAACGACTATAAACCCTAACAAAAACAAAGGAATAATAGGCTCGCGTATTGAGCTTAAAGAGCTCCGACGTTTTTTATTTAAAATCAAGTTCATGCAAATCAGATATGGGACAAGCAAGCTGATACGGGCCATTTTAATAATGGTTGCTGTTTCACCTGAAGTCTCCGAGATTAAAAATCCCGCCGCCACTGATTGGGCTACATTATGAAGACTTAGCCCCATAACAACTCCGGCCATTTCGTCATTAAAGTTAAGTAAGTGCGTTATTGCTGGATATAATATCATAGCTAATGAGCTTAAGAAGGTTACGCCTATAATTGTAAATGTGAGATCTTCGTCTCTTGTTTTTGACGGGGGGAGAATACAAGCTATTGCGAGTGCCGCTGATGCACCGCATATGGAAACAGCCGTTGCGGTCAATATTGACAATTGAGTGGTTTTTCCAAAAGCTCTCCCTAAAATTAGACTAATAATTACAGATAAAAGAACAACGACCAAGATTGATGCAAGGGTTTGCCACCCCAGGGCCCAAATCATTGCTATGCTTATGCGCGACCCTAAAAGGACAATCCCAAGTTTAAGCAGAGCTGAGGCTGAAAAACAAATTCCGGGCTGATAATCACTTCGGGCATAGAAAAAGGGATTGAGAAGAATGCCGAGTAATAATGCCGCTAGCATCATTGGAGCATTCATGGTGAGATTGAGAATATATGCACACAGAGAGACGCCGCAAGCTAGAGCAAGGCCTTTGAATACCTCAATGTGTTTGAATGAAATGTTAAATGCCATCTGGAGTTTTCATCCTTAAAAGGCTTGCGGCGCTTTTGATTAACCCCACAAATTCACGACTATGTTTTCCTCAGCAGCTTTTTGTGCGGCTAAGCCCATTCTCACAGCTTTCCTGCCGTCGCTGAGGGTTACCTGAACTTTGCCGATACCCTTCACGACGTCTAAAAACCTCTTATGTTGGTAAAATGTAGAACCGTGATGGTCTCCAGCCATTAACAGATCAGGGTCAATTGGGATATCGGCCTTCATTGGTTTCTTAGGCGACCTTGGCGAAATTGTCAGATCAGGGTGAGGTGGAGGACCTATGTCTGTTGGCCAAAACCTGCTGGGACCTGGTAGTCTGCACTCAATTTTCCCTTTTGGGCCGAGTGCGCCAATTTCCTCATTCCATTTAGAGCCATCAGCAAACATGCAAAGTTCAAGCATAGCCCGTCCGCCATTGGCAAAGTCAAATATCACATACCCGCCGTCCCATATGTCAGGGGTTTGGCCATTGTACTTTTCGTCAAAATGGTTCGATATTTGTCCCGCAGACGCCATAACCCTTACAGGCTCAGATTTCATAATAAGGCGCATAAGGTCAAAAAAGTGACAGCACTTTTCGACCAACGTTCCGCCCGTATTCTTATTAAATCGATTCCAATCACCAACTTTTGGTAAAAATGCAAATCGATGCTCCTTGATGGTTAACATTTTCACCCCGCCCGTAACGCTGTCTGCTTTTTCAATCAATTTAGCGATTGGCGGCATGTATCTATATTCCATGGCGACCCAAATTGGGGCAGGGTGGTCTTTCATTATCTTATCAAGGCGCGCTTCTTGATCTGGATGTGTGTAGAGCGGTTTTTCACAAAGTATGGGAAGGCTGCAGTGGAGAGAAACCTCTTCTAAGTGACCTATATGTAAATAATTTGGGCTAACGATAACAACAGCGTCTAAATTTTCGGCAGATACTAAATCCTTAATAGATGTGGCAATTTTAGCGCCATTTGCTATTTTTGCGGCCTTTTGAGCCATCTCTATAACGGGATCGTAAACCGAAGTTACCTCAGCACCCGTAAGCAAATTAAGGTTATTGATATGCTCAATTCCCATCATCCCGCACCCAATGATGCCGTAATTTTTTACCATGACAGTTTCCTGGATTTGATCATAGCCGATTGACATACAGGCATAGATTTGGATTAAACCAAGTTCTTGAAAACTCAGCAGGTTGATTGAACTGGTCCCAGCCAATCCTCTCGATATACCCGGTCATCTCACCAGGATTCATATTGAATTGTTGAGGGGCCCATGCAGGTACTGTGCTGTAACTTATTTTATCTTCAATGCGGGCGATGATCAAATTCAGAGAGTCTTTATAATAGTGATATAATGACTCGCTAACCTCAGACATACGCATCACATTCGTGAAGCGTCGGTCAAGCCAAATTTCCTCAAGTGCTATAAGTGTATCGTCCAAATAGCGTAGTCTGACGTTTTTAAACGCTTCTTTAGATACTCCAAAGTCTGGCGAATCTTTATCTTTAGGTTCTAATGTAATTGATAGTGTTTTGGCCGAAGGCAAGCCGCCCCCACTTATGAGCTCCAGCCTAAATAAATTATAAACGCTTTCGACCTTCTGTTTAAACCGCACATAATTCCCAGACCCTTGTATGCGCTCTAACAATCCTTTTTTTTCTAATATAGCTAAAGATTTTCGTAAGGTTCCGACGGCCACTTCATATTCTTTTGCCATTATTTTTTCTGTCGGAAGGCAGGTGCCATCGGGTAAAATCCCTGAAGATATTTCACGAATTAAGACTTCACTTATTTGTAAGCTTCTCGGTAGCGGTCTTGAGTTTGACATTTCTAATGGCCTGAAAATAATAATTGATACACTATTGATATAGTTAAAGTCTGGTGTTATGCAATAAAAAAAATACATTTAAAGGTTATGAAATGACTGTGGTTCCAATAAAATCCGCTGACTTAAAGGACCCAGAGGTTTCGTGGTTCTCTGCATTATGCTCTGATGATTATCAGTTCTTGGGTGTGCCGGACCCGAGCTTAAAGTCGAGCTGGGAGCATTGCAGTTCAATATTACTTGAAGCAGAAAAGCAGGGTTTTAGAAATATTCTTTGCCCATCATCCTATCAAGTTGGACAAGATACACTTAGTTTTGTCGCGGGCGCGGCTCCAATAACTGAAAAGATAAATATGCTGGCCGCTGTGCGGTGTGGTGAGATGCAACCCATTATGTTGGCGCGCACAATTGCAACATTGGATCATATGCTAAAAGGACGGCTGACACTTAATATTATTAGTTCTGACTTTCCCGGAGAAAAAGCCGATAGTAGTTTTCGGTATCAACGTTCCCGAGAGGTTGTCAGCATATTAAAGCAAGCTTGGACACAAGATTTCATAAATCATAAGGGTGAAGTTTATAACTTTGAGGGTGTTCCGACTGGACCTGCAAAACCATATCAGCAAAACGGCGGCCCGTTACTGTACTTTGGCGGCTATTCGCCTTCGGCTCTAGATCTCTGCGGTGAACATTGTGATGTTTATCTTATGTGGCCTGAGCCTAAGGAGCAAATTACGGCACGCATGAAGGCTGTCAATGAAGTGGCAGAGAAGTTTGGTCGAAAACTTGATTATGGATTTAGATCTCATGTCATCGTCAGAGATACGGAACAAGAAGCTCGGGAATATGCTGATTATATTGTTAGTAAATTAGATGACGAATTTGGTCAGATGATTCGTGAAAGAGCATTAGATAGTACAAGTCTCGGTGTTTCCCACCAAAAGCGTGCGCGTGAACTTGCTGATAAATTCGGCTATGTTGAAGATAATCTCTGGACTGGTGTTGGACGCGCTAGGTCGGGGTGCGGGGCTGCTATTGTGGGCTCAACGGATCAAGTGTTGTCTAAAATAGAAGAGTATAAAAAAATGGGTATGCGGTCTTTCATTTTCTCTGGTTATCCCCACATGGACGAGTGTGAGCATTTTGGTTCACGCGTCTTAAAAGAGCTTAAAACATCATCCCTACCGCATGCTTATGGGCGTGTGCCAACGGATGCCCCGCAAACCCCGCTGGCTGCAGGACCACGAGTTTAATGGAACGCGTTAGGCTTAAGGGCGGTGTCGAACTTTCCCGTATTATTTATGGGATGTGGCGAATAGGAGATGATGAAAATACATCTCCGAAGCACATCGAAGCTAAGATAAATGCCTGTCTTGAACAAGGCATCACGTCCATAGATCAGGCAGATATTTACGGGGATTATGGCGCGGAAAAAGTGCTTGGGAAATGTTTTCGGGCTTCTCCACATTTAATGGATAGTGTCGAAATCATAACGAAGTGTGATATAATCGCGCCTTGTGGTCGTTACAGAGATAAGCGCGTTAAATATTACGATACGTCCTCACAGCATATAACTCACTCAGTCGATACATCATTAAAATTGATGGGTATTGAGAAAATTGATCTCTTGCTAGTCCATAGGCCAGACCCCTTTATGGACCATCACGAAACAGGCAAAGCCTTAGATGTATTGATTGATAGCGGTAAAGTTACTTCCGTTGGCGTCTCTAATTTCAAACATCATGATTGGACATTGCTTCAATCGGCTATGACTAACCCTCTCGTTACAAATCAAATCGAAATTAGCCTTTTGTCTAATGATGCTTTTACCAATGGCGATATTGCATATTTGCAAGAAAAAGACATTCGGCCAATGGCGTGGTCTCCCTTAGCCGGTGGCGAGTTATTTAAAAACAAGACTTCAGAATTGTTTTTGAGGATGAAAGAAATTGCGGAAGATAATTCATGCGATTTAGCTGCAATCGCAGTAGCGTGGTTATTAGCTCATCCTTCAAAAATACTTCCTGTTATGGGGACGAATAATCTGGCTAGAATTAAGATGTTATCTGATGCGTCTCAAATCTCTCTTGACCGAGAAACTTGGTTTGAATTGTATGGTTTAGCGAATGGACATGAAGTTCCATGATGACCGTAGATTATAAAATAAATAAATTTAACCCCACAGATGACTCAAGAGAATTTCGTAATGCGTTAGGGCGTTATGCAACAGGAGTCACGGTTATAACAGCGCTTACCG
>JALZWO010000170.1 GCA_023300375.1 Granulosicoccus sp.
AATCTGAATCTGAATCTGAATCTGAATCTGAATCTGAATCTGAATCTGAATCTGAATCTGAATCTGAATCTGAATCTGAATCTGAATCTGAATCTGAATTTACGATGACATCTGGAACGTTCGGCGTATCGTCGGATTCAATAGGCACTGCAATGCCATTATTTGTATTGAGTTGAGTACCGTCAGAGGAAGGTGCGCTGGAACCTGAACAACTGGAAATCAGTAGCACTGTTAGAAGTGATAGGGATTTTACAGGTATAGCCGTGGATCCAAACAGATTCATAGTTCCTCCGTGAAAGCTCAGCAATTGGTTGACGAACCGAGTAAAGGTGTAGTTTAGGCCCAACGCTAGTCAGCATGCTGGTATTACTACCGCACGCACCAGTTTAAGAGCTGATACTCCCACTAATTCACACTTCAGATGTTAATTGAAGGTGTCATTAGGAACGAGGGGCGGATTTGAGGCTATTCGGTCGGTGTCAGCTAACTTGCCAGGCCTGACAAGTTAATTGTTGCCGAACAGCTATTTGGCTCAACCTCTGTTTTTAGCATAGGCTTTGCAGCGTAATATGATCCGCGACGATCACCTCCGACATTCTCCCCGCTTTCCATCCTCCTCCGGTAACCCAGTTACATGAAAAAGTCGACAAGAGCTATCTACCTTTCCGCATTTGTCGTTCCAGGGGCGGGGCAGTGGTATCTGGGCAAACGTTGGCAGGCGTTAGCTCTTATGTTGGTATCGGCCGTTGCGACCTATGTGGTGATGTCCAACGTGTGGGAAAAGACAAATCTGATTGCCAAACAAATTGCGAGTGGAGAAATACAACCTGAACTCAGCGTGCTGATGGATATTCTTGCCGAGCACTCCAGTGCTGCGGGTTCCAGCAGTATGAGTACAGCTACCCTGGTTCTGGCTGTGGTTTGGGTGCTGGGTGTTGTTGGTGCCTGGATGAGTGGTAGAGCAATACCATCGTAAAGACGGAAGATGTGTCAGATATTAATTTCTGGAATCTGCACTAAATCCGCGGTTGGTTAGCGTATAAAATTTAATCACTTTGGTGAGGTGATTACGAAGTGGCCAGAGCCGCGTAGTCTTTTCGAGCAAAGCCGAAGTTAGATGAAGTGATATCCCAGTGCACTAGCAAATGATAATATGCTTTAAAGCAGGCTAACTGACAAAAATATGACGACTTCAGACACCCAGCAGTCCACCGACTTTGATCCTCACGCCAAAGAGCAAGCGTTGCGCAATGAATCTGAACAGTGGGATACATCGGCACCTGAAGAAGCCTTAGCTGACGATATCCCACTCATTGATTTAGGTGAGTATTTTGCCGAGGGATCCGAAGGGGAGTTAAATAGAGTTGCAGAGCAGTTACGGGTGGCGTGCGAAGAGACTGGCTTTTTTTCAATTGTTGGTCATGGCATAAGCAGTACTGACCTAGAAGAGACGTTTGACCAGGTACGTCAATTCCATGCGCTACCTATCGACGTCAAAAATCAGATACTGATGGACCGAGCAGATTGGCCTGTGGGTGGTATGGGCTATTTGCCTTTGAACAATCGAAAGTTGCCTGCGCGCCAAACAGGTAACGTGAATGAAGCGTTTATTGTTAAGTGCGATGATCAACTAGGAATGAATGACAATCAATGGCCTGACTCTGAACACGTGCCTGATTTTCGGCCTCTTGTTGAACGCTACGCGCTGCAGATGGAGCAATTAGGAAAGCGTATGTTACCTATTTACGCCAAAGCGCTTAGTGCGCCGATTGATTTTTTTCATGATGCTTTTGTCAACCCGCTGTATCGTTTGCGCATGACTCATTACCCCAGCGTGGCTGCTGATGCAGGCAGCGCTTTTGGTATTGCTCCGCATGTGGATACGTCATTTTTTACCATTCTGGCACAAGACCAACCTGGATTAACTGTTTTCAGTGAGCGCCGAAAAGTGTGGGTGAAGGCGCCAGTAGTGAACAACGCGTTTATTGTTAATACGGGTGAGCTGCTAAAGCAGTGGACTAACGATAAGTTCTTGAGTACGCGCCATTTCGCTAATAATAATACGGGTAGCCAATCGCGCTATTCGATTCCGTTTTTCTTTAACGCGAATCCGCATTACGTAATGAGTTGTGTTCCGAGTTGTGCTGACGACAACAACCCACCAAAGTATCCACCCATATCTTATGCGCAAAGCCAAGGTGTAGTGCAAGGTGAATAAATAGTTGTTATCAAAAGCTAAGTATTGTCAAAAGTGACCTCACAAAGGTGCGCCGTGGTTATCAAGCGCTTAAGTACGTGTTACCTGATTTGCTAAAGTCTTCACGTTTAAAATCGCTAACTGGGTACTGTGGTCAAAAAAGAACTGTCTTTCAGGATGAGGAATTTAGCACGGGTCCCTGAATCTTCAAACGATTTTGTTGAGCCAACAGCGCGAAACAATGATGCTGATGTGCAAGCTGAACAAGCAGGCCTTTTGGCGCTTGTGTCAGACGTATTAGAAGCACATTCGCAAGAGAGCGCTCTTGATGCCTTGGTTGGGGCAGTGCAGCATCATTTTGAATGTGAACAAGTAGCTTTAGCGCTTGCAGAAAAAGATTCTCTGCACTTGCGTGCCGTATCGAAAAAAGCTTTCATCGATGTATCATCCAGTGATTCAAAACTGATTGTGGATGCTATGCAGGAGGCCTGTGATCGTGAAGTTGTGATTCGTTGGCCATTAATCTCTGTTAGTAAAAACCGTGAATTCGGTGTGCTCTTAGCGCATCGAGCTTTGTCTGAAAAACGCAGTTCCATGGTGTACTGTAGCGTCCCTCTTTATCACGAAAACCAGTTACTGGGTGCAATGCTTCTTGAGCGCCGTGACGGGTTTGTTTTTACCGAAAATCAAGGTGTTTTCCTGGAGAAGGTGGCAGCTGTCGCTGCACCATTGCTGATGCTGCATCGTCAAGCAGATAGAGGCATTCGATCTGTTATTCGGCATAAATTTGATACTGCCATGGCGTCACGGATGGGGATTGAACATCCAGGGCGGCGTCTGCTTGCAGGTTTGATTTCATTGATTCTATTAGCGATTTTCATAGTGCCTGCACAGTCGCGTATTAATGCAAGTGCTGAACTAGTTCCTCAGGAGCGACGACTCATCACTGCCCCTCGAGCAGGATTTGTGCAATCAGTGGATGTTGTTGCTGGTGAGCAGGTTGATGAGGGACAACTGCTCGCCACTTTAGATTCTCGCGATCTAGAGTTAGAGGCATCACGGAGCGCGAGTGAAATCGCCACGGCAGAAGTCGAATTTCGCGCAGCTATGGCAAGCTTCGATCGGCAAGCTTCAGTGGTGGCCCGTGCTCGCTTGGCGCAAGTTAGAGCCCAACAACTACTTATTGAGCGGCAACTCGATCAGAACTCGCTCCTAGCATCGATCTCTGGGATAGTCTTAAACTCAGATCCAGGTAACACTTTGGGCGCGCCAGTGTCGCGTGGTGATACGCTTTTCGAAATTGCACCTGCAGATGGGTATGAGGTACATTTATTAGTCGATGAGTCAGATATTCGTAACGTGCAGGTAGGACAAGCAGGTGAACTGACATTACGTGCAAGACCCGATGATGTATTAGCGTTTTCCGTGCAATACGTACATCCAATTGCCGAAGTTGGCAATGGTGCCAGCAGGTTTCGGGTGCGGGCCCAAGTGAGCACAAACACGGCAACTTCTAAGTCGATTTTACGTCCTGGCGAGAGCGGACAGGCAAGACTAGAAGGCGATTTAAAGAGTGTAGGTTGGATCTTATTTGAGCCATTGTGGAAGCGCATATCTGCGTTAAAGTGGCGTCTTCTCGGATGAGTGCGGGCCCCTTATTCAGTAGCCATTGGCATCGGGTGAGAGATGTACGCGCGCGTCTTGCTGATGATGTGCTGATATCACGTCATGTCTATCGCAAGAGGATCTCTTGGGTTCTACACCGACAAGCAACCGGCACTATTCATCGACTTGATGCACAGAGTTTTGAGCTGATTGACCGATTGGATGGCGCCATGAGCGTTGGGGAAATCTGGGAGCAGGCACTAGAACAGCGAAATCATGAAGCGCCTACCCAGGATGCCTGGATGCATCTACTTGCCGATTTACACGCTGCCGATCTGTTAATAGTTGATTCACGGGTCCCTGTTGAGAGTCTGTTTGAGCGACGTGAGAAAAAAAGAACGCGTGAGCAAAGTCAACGTTACTTTAATCCATTGTATTTACGCTTTGCACTGATTGATCCTGATGAATGGCTGAATAGATTGCAGCCATTGGCAAACGCGTTGTTCTCGCGAATAGCCTTTATCTTGTGGGCAACATTGATGGTAGTGGGTTGCTTGGTCTTGTTCACTAACACTGAGCGGCTAGTTTACGACGCAGCCAATGCAGCTCAATTTAGACCGTATATGGCAACACTGTTTCTGTTGGCCTTTCCCCCTTTGAAATTAATCCATGAGCTTGGACATGGGTTGGCGATAAAGCGCTGTGGTGGAGAGGTACACGAGATGGGTATTGCACTGTTAGTGGTGTTCCCAATACCGTACGTCGATGCCAGCGTTAGCTCATTGTTCAAGAACAAGAATGATCGCATGTTGGTCAGTGCCGCGGGCATTCTAGTTGAGCTAAGTGTAGCGGCAGTTGGTGTATTACTTTGGGCTAGCAGCACAAGCCTGGTCGGTGACATAGGCCTGGTGTTGTTGCTAACTGCTGGATTGTCCACACTGCTGATCAATGGAAATCCTTTGTTGAAATTTGATGGTTATTATCTACTGGCAGATTGGTTGGAAATCCCAAACCTACAAGCACGTTCAAAGCATGCGGTCGGGCGATTACTGCGTCGTGGCCTTTCGGGTAAACACGATGAAGCACCTCGGCCCGAAGATCCAGTCGAGCGCCAATGGCTCCTGAGTTACGGCGTTATGTCTGGCATTTATCGTACAGCTCTAATGTTGTCCATCGCCTGGATGCTCAGTGAGCGATGGTTTGTGCTAGGCGTTGCACTGGCGCTATTTGCTCTCTACCAAGGGCTAGTAATCCCTTTGTGGCGTGGGACAAAAGCGCTGTTTAACGATACAACATTACGAGGAGCCCGGTCGAAGGTCTTAGCCTTGAGTTTACCGCTTCTGGCTTTAGCGATTCTTATGCTATTGCCGTTACCACATGCCAGTGTAACGAGAGGTGTTGTGTGGATGCCTGAGCAAGCAGTTATTCGGGCAGCGAGTGTATGTCAGGTTAGCGAAGTGATGGCAGAGCCTGGAGCTCAAGTACAAGCGGGTGATGCTCTGTTTCGTTGTGTGGATGACCAACTAGATGCAGAGAAGCAGTATCTCGAAGCACGCGTAGTAGAGATTGAGGCAGAATTATCAGGAGTTGCACGCACTGATAAGGTGAGTTATTCAAAGCAACTTCCTGAACTCGCCATAACACAAGAGATGCTTGATGACGTGCAACACCGTCTAGACGCCGAGCAGCATCGGGCAACTGTTGCGGGTCGGTTTGACGTGAATGGAACCAGTATGTTGTTAGGCCGTGCATTTGCACGGGGAGAAGTAATTGGATATACCATTGCGCCTGCTGGTCGCACCATTCGCTTAGCGTTTGGAGAGCGCAAGTTTGCAGATGTGGATGACCATATAGAACGTATCGAAGTGCGTATTCAGAGATCAGGCCTGAATGCTGAGGTGTTTTCTACATCAATGCTAAGTCGTTCTCCTCGCGTCTCCCAGGACGTACCTAGCGCCGCATTGAGTTCATTGGGAGGTGGCCCACACGCAGCAGATCCTGAGGGCGATGGGCGACGACTTCTTAGTTCTGTAGTAGACATTGAATTAAATTGGCCTGAAACGGTTGTACCTGCATCCATTGGAAAACATGTGAGTGTGCGTTTTGTGCATCTACCAAAACCGCTGGCAGGAAGACTGATAGACACAGTAAAACGTGCATTTATGAATAGGAAGCCAGTGTGAACGTCACCTTACCGGAGCGAAAAAAGGCAGCGTTAGAATTTTCGGCTGTTCGACCAGGCTTGCGCTATGGTCAATCACCCCATCGCAAACGTATTTCGGCTCAGCAAACCTACCTTGATCGATGGATATTGCGAAGTCGATCGGCATTTGTACGTGGGCGTTACGCGAACTCTGAATCATGGTTACATGATGTCAGAGCGCGCATAGTGAACCTGTCGTCCCTGCCTGCTGATTCGTTGAATAATAACTTAAAACATTCAAAAAAATCATGGCATAGTAGGGGGCATATTGCTAGCAGCGTGGATGAGATGCTTGCAAAGTCAGCTTGCGTGGCTAAACAGACACTCGGACTTGATCCACATGATGTCCAACTTATAGCAGCCAGAGAATTGTTGCGTGGGCGATTTGTCGAGATGGGTACCGGAGAGGGAAAAACGCTGACAATGGCGTTGGCTGCGGCGGTCTCGGCGCATGATGGAACTCCCGTACATGTATTGACCGCCAGTGATTATCTGGCCCAGCGCGATGCGCAATGGTTAACCTCTTTTTATCATGAATTGGGTTTGTCAGTGGCGTTCGTTTTGCCAAGTATGAGTGATCAAGAAAGGCGGATTGCTTATCGTTCTGATGTGGTACATGTAACAGGCAAGCAAGTAGCATTTGACTGGTTGCGAGATAATCTTGCAAACATTGAACAAAGCCATAGCCTCACAGCACGTTTAGGCAATTTGGCTGAAGTCAATAAAGATCTGCGTAATACCCAATATGAACCATTGTTACGTGGTCTGTGCTTGGCGATTATTGACGAGGCGGACAGCCTGTTGATTGATGAAGCCCGAACGCCTCTAGTACTTGCTGCACCGACGGCTCACAACATGACCCAGCGAAAAGAATGTGTAGTTGCCTTGACGCTTGCGAGGATGTTGCGTGAAGGTGTTGATTTCATCGTATCGACAGGAGAACGTATCGTGTACCTGACACCCGAGGGTGAGGTGACATTAGATTCACTGTCTTCTCGTATTGATGGTCTATGGCGCGCTAGCCGATACCGCGACGAGAAAGTTCGTAACGCCCTATCTGCACTGCATTGCTGGCACTGTAATCGCGACTATGTGGTGCGTGACTACAGTATTAAATTAGTCGATGCCCATACGGGGCGAACCTTGCCGGATCGTCGACTACAGCACGGATTGCACATGTTGCTTGAACTCAAGGAGCGATGTGAAGTTACGCCAGAAAATGATGTAGTCGCGTCGCTACCATTTCAAAGTTTTTTCCTCAACTACGTGAAGCTTTGCGGTATGAGTGGAACGCTTCATGAGGTTCGATCTGAGCTTGCCTGCGTCTATGGTGTTGATGTAATTCATGTATCACCAGAGCGGCCATCGCAGCTACAACAGTTGCCACCAAAGGTTTTTCCTAACGAGGAAAAACAACTAACAGCGTTAATTAATGATGTACAACGGTGCCTTTCTCGAGGTCGCCCTGTACTAATAGGAACTCAGACTGTTGAGCAATCGGATAAGGTCAGTGATGCATTAAGGTTACATGCGATAAAACATAACATGCTAAACGCATCACAGGATGCTCACGAAGCGGAAGTAGTAGCGCAAGCTGGCATTGCAGAGCAAGTTACTGTTGCTACCAATATGGCAGGACGTGGTACGGATATTCACCTTGGACCGGGAGTTCGCGATAGCGGTGGTTTGCATGTTATATCGCTGGCATTTAACGACTCCAACCGATTAGACCGACAGTTGGCAGGGCGTGCCGCTCGTCAAGGAGATCCAGGAAGTTTTGTCCAGATGCATAATATTGACGATCTATCACTTGCTAAAGAGTTACCCCCTTGGGCCATTGACGGTATGAAGCGCTTAGTTTTGAATCGTCGCACAACGCCATTGAAAAAGGATGTGTTACCCGAAAGTCCAAACATAAAATACGAGTCTCGATCTAATTCTCGTCAACCTGTCTCCAATGAGCTAGGTGTAATAAATGCGTCAGTTGGTACAGGCCTTGCTCACAAGGTTGTGTTGGTCTTACTGAAAATAATACAACGCAAGATTGAGGCACGCCACGCTGCAGAACGACAACGCTCTCTAGATGCGTCAGTAAAGCTAATCCATCACATTGCTATTGGTGTTTCTTGAAATTATTTACTATGAACCGGTACTATATCGTAACTATATTATTTTTCGTATCCTCTGCCTTGCAAGCTCAGCAGACGCTGCCCGAAAATGAGCATGATTGCTTCATAGTGCCTAGCGTTATGGCTGATGTGGGTAGCCCAGTGCGCGGGGTAGTTGCGCGTCTGCTGGTTGATCGAGGTGACTCTGTAAGTCAGGGTCAACCGATCGCTGAGCTTGAATCGGACATGGAGCAAATCATGTTATCTCATGCCCAGGCTCGAGTTGATATGACCAGTGAGCTTGCGGCAAGAGATGCGGATCTTAAGCTTGCCACGCAGGAGCTGACTAGAGTAGAGGATATGCACGCCCAGCTTCTGGCTCCGTCCCAGCAACGCGATGAATCTAGGGCTAGAAAACAGATTGCCAAGGCAGGTCTGGCGCAGGCATTAGAAAATCGGGAGCTCATTAAAATTGAGCTGAAACGAGCAAAACATGAACTCGAACAACGCACTTTACGCAGTCCGACTAACGGTGTAGTCGTTGAGCAGTTCATCGTTCCTGGCGAGTTTATCAATGATGAGCCGATAATGAACATTGCAATGTTAGATCCACTTCGAGTTGAAGTGGTACTTCCGGCTAATTTATTTGGCTCGGTGCGGGTGGGGGGTAGAGCTTCGATCACACCAGAATTAGAAACCGATATTCCTCTGACGGCCACTATTGATGCTGTTGATGGATTGCTCGATACTCGAAGCGGTACGTTTGGTGTGCGCCTTAAGCTACCGAACGCGAATATGGCGATTCCCTCTGGTCAGAAATGCATTGCAGATTTTCTTGAATACAAGGTGGACAACGCATACAACTCGTACACTGCGGATGCGCTAGATGCTGCGGACGCTTCAGACAACACTGTTATCGAGTTGGCGGAAGAGGCGGAGTAGTCAGGGATGGCTGATGTGTCAGGCAGACAACGAAACAGGCAAACGTCTGAATTTCAATTAGAGGAGCTTGAGCCACGCGTCTTGTTCTCCGCTGATCTGCCTATGGCTGTGTTGGGAAGTGTGTCATTAGATGCCGTTACGCAGGCGTCTGTTGTTGGTGAACACACACAAGTTTCCACAAGCACTAATGACAACATTCACGCAGGCAATACTGCGCTGACGTCTGTTACTGAATTAGTAATAATCGATAGTGGTGTCAGCGATGTTGATGCTATGTTGGTTGATCTTGGCTTGCGTAGCAATGTGAATCAGCATGTAATGATACTTGAGGATAGCGCACGTGACGCAACGGCGGCACTGACACAACTCAGTGATGTGCTAGCAAATTTTCATGGGCTGCAAGCTGTTCACTTGATCTCCCATGGAGGCGCTGGTGAATTAGTATTGGGTGGTGAGCGTGTGGACACCGTTGATCTGTTGGCGAATGCAGCAATAATTGACAACTGGCGTAGTGCGCTTGCCCCCGGTGCCGATTTACTCGTCTATGGCTGTGATGTGGCATCAGGATCAAGTGGTCAGGCATTTGTTGAAACGCTATCGCTACTGAGTGGAGCCGATGTGGCAGCTTCCAACAATTTAACCGGTGGTGAGCAAGCGGGTGGCGATTGGACATTCGAAGTGCAACACGGAAATATTCAGCATAGTGTTGCGTTCAGCGATAGCTTGCAGCAAGACTATCAAGCGAGCTTCGCATCTTACGCTGTCACAAATCTTAACGACAATGGCATCGGTAGTTTTCGTTTTGGTATTAATCAAGCCAATGCCTCTGGCGATGATTACGTAATCAGTTTCGATGTGTCAGGTACTATCCTGTTAGATAGTCACCTGCCGGCAATCACAGACGCAATAACCATTGATGGAGGAACAGCTGCGGCGTTTGACGTTCCGCTTGTGATTCTTGATGGACGCAACATTAGTGCGGCGGGCTCTGGAGGTGATGGGGGAATCCAGCTTTTGGCGGGTAGTGATGGCAGTGTTGTACGTGGCCTCGCCATTGTCAATTTTCCACAACACGGTATTGATATTTTGGATTCTGGTGGGCACACCATTGAATCAAATTTCGTTGGTACTGATGACACAAATGCACTGGGGAACCAGTTCATGGGCATCAATCTTCAAAACAGCGCGAATAATGTTATCGGCGGTACAGGCAAGGGCAATGTTATCTCCGGTAATCTGATGTCTGGTATCTCGATTTCTGGTGTTAACTCGACAGGCAACACGATTGAGGGGAATTACGTAGGCACAGATAGTAGTGGCCTTGTGCCAATGGGCAACGGTCACCATGGCATAGAGTTTGATTCTGTAGCGAGCAACAATACGGTGGGTGGTTTATTGCCATCAGGTGCTAACACGATACGATTTAACGAAGGAGCAGGTATTGCGTTGTCCGACCGCGATTCCGCCAACAATACACACCAGTTCAATACGATTAGCGACAACGGTGGGTTAGAAAGTGAGTTGAACTCTGAGGGTTTTATCCTCAATGATAGTAATGCTGTAGGAGCAATACCCAATGACTTGATAGCTACTTCTACCAAGGGTGGCGGTTTGAGTATCAATTCCGATGGAGGTAATGATACCTATGTCTTAGCAGAGGATGGTGTATCAATTCTTGGCTCATTGAATACTCTATCGGTAGAAATAGATGTAGCGCTTCGCGGCGGAACTGGTTCGAATTTGTTTTACTATGATTCTCCCGGAACAATCAATGACTTCAGGATTCTTGTCAGTTCGCAAGGGCGGGTGTTTGCCCAAATTGACAATAATGTTAATTTCTTTGCGACAACCGCAGACGCAATACTGGTAAATGACGGTGTCCGCCGAACCATCGCCCTAACATGGGATGGTGTTACTGGCGATCTCTCTTTGTACATAAATGGAAAATTTCAACAGCAGTTCACGGATGCTGACAACATTTATACACTAGCCAATGATGGAACTCTAGTCTTGGGTAATGATCAACCCACGCATCAGGGAGGTGCTAGGCCGGCTCTAGCCGCTGATATTGAGCTGTATCAGGTTCGTGTTTTCAACGAGGTTAGAACTGAAAATCAATTGGCCGCGAGCTATGGTAGCGAATTGCCTTTTAACGAAGATGGGATGGTCGCACAGTGGACGTTTGACAACCTGTCCAGTGAGGGTGTGATTACCGATTCGGTGGCGGGTAACAACCTGACGGTGGGGCATATTCTTCAACCGGGCTTTACACCCAGTGAGGCGTCTTTAACCTTTGAACTTGATGAAAATGTACTTGATGGAACGCTCGTTGGTGAAGTGTCTGGCATCGATGCTGAACGCAATGCTCTGATAGCTTCGTTGTTGGCTGATGATCCAGATCTAAAATACAATGCAGAAACTGACAAGTTCTATAAAGTCAACGATAATTCGTTTACGGCAGCCGGCGCTAGCGCAAGTGCACAGAGTTTGATACTTAATGATGTGAATGGGCAGTTGGTGACGATTCGCGATGCGGCCGAAAACAATTTTATCACTCATCTTGTTGCATCATTGGGAGGCAGCGTCTGGATTGGTGCTACAGACACAGCAGTTGAAGGTGAGTGGCGATGGGGTGAATCGGGAATCGAAGCAGATTTGTTCTGGTCTGGTACCGAGGATGGATATGCAGTTGATGGTGCTTACAATAATTGGCATGTCGGTTCACAGCCTAATCAATTGGGTGAAGAAGACGCGGCACGACTAGACACCACCACTGGGCGATGGTTTGATGCAAGGGCTAATGATTTTTTTCATTACATCGCTGAGTGGAATGCAGATGATGTGCTCGATACATCGCAAGCGCTAAGTTATGCAATTGCCTCACAAACTGTAGCCGGTGCATTTTCAATTGATTCGAACAGAGGTAAAATCACAGTTGCTGATGGGGCTCTGCTGGACTTTGAATCCAACTCCACACACACGCTCAGCGTACATACCACCGATGTCGATAACAATACCTTTGAGGAAAGCTTTTTAGTCTCGCTCAACGATCAGACGGAAAGCACTAACGGGCCCACTGACATCTCGAGTGGTATTGAACTTAACATGGATGGTGGGAATGATTCCTACTTGCGTACTGACAATGGCTCAGCAATTTTTGGTGGTTTAACGCAACTCACATTGGAATCTCGGTTTGCCATTACGCCATCGAATGTGGTCTATACATCTCTATTTTCATATGAGGCGTCTGGAAATACAAATGAAGTTCGGCTTGGAATTCTGTCAGATGGACGACTAAGCTTTCAAATTGATGGGCAATCTGCAATTGCAAGTAATTCTATGGTAGGGCTCTTAGATGGTGAGCTACACCATATATCGCTCTCGTGGGACAACACCAATGGTGATGTCGCAATATACGTTGACGGGAAACTGTTTGACAGTCTAACGGGTATTGCAGTCGGTAGTGAGTTAACTCAATTTCCAGGGACATTAATACTGGGTCAAGATCAAACCTCTGCGAATTTTGACTTTTCCGCTAATCGAGCATTTTCTAGCACCTTGTACGACGTGCGCATCTGGGACACTGTGCGCAGCCAAGCTGACATACAACTTAATTTTCAAAATAAGTTCGACAGCAGTAGCTTGCCCACTGGATTGATCGCCAACTGGCAAATGGATGGCTTTAACTCCGCTGGTGATGTCGTCGATATTGTCTCTGGCAACAATTTGAGTGTCGGTCATGCAACAGGTACTGGTTTCATTGCCAGCACGCCAGTTGGTGAGCTCCACATTAGTGAATCTGCGTTGAGCCAAGATAGTGTTGGTTTTGTCGTGCCAACTTATCCACCCATCATTAGCAATGTGGTCAGTGACGGTCAATTCCTTGAAGTTGCCGACCCTGGTGGAGCTCAGGCTATCCCTGATGGTGGGAGTATTGGAGACTGGCTTGTTAGTGGCGACGGTGTCAAGCTAATAGGTTCGGAGTTCGAGTCGCCAGACGGAGGTGGACGATCTGTTTCACTATCTGACAGTGATGGCTCGATTTCGCAAACTCTGACCACCGTAGCAGGTCAACAGTATCAAGTCGTATTTGAAGTGGCAGGTGATTTTAGTGGTGGTGACACAGTCAAGAACTTACGGGTTTCCGCCAGTGGTCAATCAAGTGACATTACCTTTGTGGAAGGTGACAACTGGTCATTAGCCAACATGGGTTGGGAAAACCGTTCGCTGACCTTTACTGCAACGAATAGCACTACGCAGATTTCATTCTCAACGATGGATATTAATGGTACAAGCTTCGGTCCGGCTGTTGGCAATATTCGTGTTTCTGAAGTTCCACAAGCAATATCAGTCATTTTAAATAACGATTCAACCTTATCTTACGACGCGGCCACCAACAAATTCTACCGCTTTGTGAATACGCCCTCGCATTTTGATGTTGCTCTAAGTGCTGCAACCACAAGCGCTTTGAATGGCGTGTCTGGTCAATTAGTCACAATTGATTCAAGCCACGAAAATGAAATCATTCGCCAATTTGCCAGAGACAGTGGTAATCAAATCTGGCTAGGTGCCAGCGATGAGACGACCGATAGTGAATGGCACTGGTTGGATGGAACAGTTGAATCGGATGAGATTTTCTGGGTAGGCGGAAGGGATGGCGGTGCCGTTAATGGGCTGTACGCTGTATCTCTGGGGCTTTCGGACAACGCTGAAGAGTTTTACTTGCGTTTGGGCAGTACTGGAGGTTGGTTTGATGCCCCAGGTAATATAAATTATGCGTACGTTGTTGAGTGGGATGCTAGCGACGTACTTTCCGGCTCTACTTACAGTCTAGTCGATGCATCTGGAAATTTTGAAATTTCCAGCCACAGTGGTGAGATAACTGTGGCGTCTTCCAACACACTAGACTTCGAAACGGCAAGGTTTCACGATGTTGATGTGACTGTCACTGATGCGGCAGGCAATAGTTTTGTAGAAGTGCTATCGATTGCTGTTGATAACGTGATAGACCAAGGATTTAGCCTGCCTGGTGCTCAGAGCATCGATGAAGATCTGCCTCTGGAATTTAGCAGTGGCAATATGAATGCGGTAACAGTGACAAACAACTCAGGAACAAGCGACACTCAGTTGCAAGTCGTGCTCTTGGTTAACGATGGCGCTTTGATGCTGTCACAGACAACAGAATTGTCGATTTCAGAAGGTTCCAATGGAAGTTCATCGTTGACCATTCAAGGCACTGAGTCAGCTCTAAATGCTGCATTGGAAGGCATGGTGTTTACGCCAGATGAAAACTTTAATGGCGCGGTCACATTGAATGTCACTACATCATCGACGTCTGGTGAAGAGCAAACCAGCGGCAGTGTTGACATCTCAGTTACCTCGGTTAATGACGCGCCAGATGATGTGGCTCTGGCAGACCCAACCGGAACTAATCTGTTAAGCAATGGCAGCTTTGAAACAAACAGTGGTAACGCCAATACGTCAACCGGGGGTACTGGAGTAACCGTTAGCCAATGGACTCCGCTTGGCGGTGAAGGTCTTTTAGTGTGGAACAATTTTGACGCAGGGGGGCCAGGTGCTGCCAGTGAGGGACTGGCGAATTTGGTATTGAACGTACAAACGGGTATCAATGGCTTAGCTCAAAGCGTTGCAACTGTGGCTAACCAAGCCTACGTTGTTAGCGTCGATTTTTCAAATATCAACACTGATCCAAGCTCTGAAGTTGAAGTGTATTGGCGTGGTGATCTTATTGGTACGATTACTCAGAGCGCTGTTGCATGGCAGACACATAGTTTCGTCGTGACAGGCTCTGGCGGGTCAGATGAGCTACGTTTTGTAGAAACAGAAAACAACAACTCCATAGGATCAGCGTTGCTGGATAACGTTCGTCTAGTTGCAGAAAACACCCCCACAGTCACCGTTGATGAAAATGCCGCTACAGGTACCGTTGTGGCCTTTGCCGGGGCTAGTGATGTTGATACCTCACCTGTAGACACCCGAACGTTTACGTTGACCGAGGATGCTGGCAATCGATTTGAGATAGATCCGATAACTGGTGTTATCAGTGTAGCTGGCGGTTCGCCGCTCGACTTCGAAGCGGAAACCTCACACAGCATTAGCGTACGAGTGTCAGATTTGGCCGCAGAATTTCACGAAGAAAACTTTGTTATTGATGTTGTCGATGTAGACGAAGCACCAAGGGATATTTTGGTTCTTGCAGGTTCAAACCTCATTAGTAATTCGTCGTTCGAATCCAATACCGTTGGCTGGACTCTCTCTGGTGCTGTAGAAAGAACAGATATCGACTCAACGCCTTCTGATGGTGTTTTCTCGCTGACCTTTAATAATCAAGAACAGGCCAATATGGGCCTTGCGACCACAGCAATCGCGACTGAGATTGGTAAGACCTACACGGTTGTTTTCGAAGCAGGATCATTCGGGGGGTTTAGAGAGTCGATGTCGCTACAGTTCATAGCGACTGGATCAACCGTACTCATAGATCAAACTGTGACAGATATCGGAAGTAATCCTGGAACAAACGCCAGTTATCAATATACTTTTGTTGCTGATAGCAGTACCACGGTAATTAGTCTCACTGACACGTCAGTCAACACCATAAATGTCGATATCAACTTTGACAATATTCGTGCGTTTGAAGTAGACCCTACGCGTACAATGAGCGTTGCAGAAAATGCAGCTAGTTCAACGTTTGTGGCTCAAGTGTTCAGCACCGCTCAGGATGAAAGCGAGACCATTACCTATTCGTTGATTGATGATGCTTCCGGTCGTTTTTCTATCGATGCTACTACGGGTGAGATTTCTGTAGCTAATGGATTGTTGCTGGATCATGAGGCTGACAGTTCACACGATATAATTGTTGGGAGTACGGATGCAGGTGGCAGCCTAACCACGAGCGACACGTTTACAGTTAACGTAATCGACATTAACGATGCGCTAGTATTTTCAACCAATGTGCACATTGAAAACCACAGTTTCGAAGCGCAGCTTCTGAACAATGGACAACCGGTTGGTTTTACAACCGATTGGACAACCACAGGTGCGTCAACAGGTACATGGAACCCCGCTAGCAGTGTCTATTCTGGAGAAGCACCTGATGGTCAGAACGTTGGCTTTATTGATGAGGTTGGAGCGTTTTCTCAAACAACGATGGCACTGTTCACCCCGGACACTGACTATCAATTAACCGTTGCCATTGGAGATGCGATTTCGCCAGTCGAAACTAATGCTTGGCAGATTCGACTATACGCCGGTGATCAACTGCTGGGCGCTGCGTCTAACGATGATGTAAATCCTGCCGATGACACATTTACTGATGTGTCGCTTACTTTAACATCTGCACAATTAGCGATGTTTTCATTGAATTATGGCGAAAATCTGCGTGTAGAAATTTTCGATGCTGGTACCTCTGATAATTTGCATTTTGACAATGTACGTCTCACGCAAACATCGGGAGGCATTACAACCCCCACAGTAACTTACATTGAGGACGGCGCAGCAGTTAACTTGGATGAGAACTTACGGGTATTTGATGAAGAGCTGAGCACTGTTGATGGCTTCGACGGTGTAACGTTAAATCTTGTTCGTAATGGGGGCGCTAATAACGATGACGTGTTCAGTGCAACAGGTAATCTTCTGTTGAACGCTGGCAGCTTAGAGCTGTCATCGACTGTTGTTGGGAGCTACAGCAATACACAGGGTGAATTGACACTGAGCTTTGTCGCGGGTGTTTCTAACGCACAGGTAAACGAGGTAATGCAGTCGATTGCCTACAGTAACAACAACGATGTTCCACCTCTAAACGTACAAATTGACTGGACGTTTAGAGAGGCAACTACTGGAGCACAGAGTAGTGGTGGGGTTGAGCAAGCAGTGGCCAGTACGATGGTAGACATCATAGCCACTAATGATGCGGCAACAGCCAGCAATCTCAACGCAGCAGAAACCTACACAGAGGGCACGGTTCTTGACCTAACGGACATCATTGTCACTGATGTCGATAGCGCAACAGTGACTGCAAGTTTAACGCTGAGTGATGTTGCTGCAGGTACGTTGAATACAGGTACATCGGGCTCTGTGAGTTCGACATTTGTTAACGGAGTGTGGAGTGCTAGTGGTGCAATAGCAGATGTAAATGTGTTGTTGGCTGGTGTTAGCTTTACTCCCGCAGCAAATTACAACAGTAATTTTACTGTAGTTACAAATGTTGATGATGGCGTTGCAACAGCGTTGACGGGTAGCAAGCTCTTCACAGGCATCGCGGTAAACGATGCTCCCACCGCAGCAAACAACACAGTGGCTACTAATGAGGATACCGAGTATAACTTCGCTGTTGCAGACTTTGCCTTTAGTGATATTGACGGCGACTCGTTGACTAGTGTGCGGATTACCACACTGGAAACTGTCGGCACGTTGCAATTGTACGGTACGGATGTAATTTTGAATCAGGTTATCAGCGCGACTGATATTGATGCAGGCGGACTGAGTTTTGTCCCAAATTTAAATCAAAGTGGTATTAGTTACGATAGCTTTGCTTTTTTGGTAAATGATGGTCTAAGCGATTCGATGACGAGTTACACGATGATGCTTGATGTGTTGGAAGTCAGTGACGCTCCCTCATTGTTGGTTATTAGCAATAGCACTGTACAAGAAAACACAAACACCCAAGACGGCTTTAGCATCGGTACATTGAGTAGTAGTGATGCAGATACGGCTGACACGTTTATCTACAGCGTGCTGAGTGGCTTAGATGCAGCGGTATTTAGTATTGGCGGTGTGAATTCAAATGAGTTGATTCTTACGAACGGTGTAGTTAATTTTGAATCAAAATCACTTTATTCAGTAACGATAAGAGTTACAGATTCCGCTGGTCTGACACATGATCAGGTTCTGGAAATCAATGTGATCAACGTGAATGAGGTTCCAGTAATTACCTCTCAGGCTACTGTGAACACAGACGAAAATCAGACATCAGTGTCCACAGTACAAAGTTCAGATGTGGATGGTGGATCACTGACTTACAGTATCAGCGGCGGCATCGATGCTGAACTATTTTCAATCAACGCATCAAGTGGTGAATTAAATTTCATTGTTGCCCCAGACCACGAGACGAAAGATCTATTTCAGGTGCAAGTCACGGTCACTGACGCCGGTGGGCTAACAGGTGAGCAGGTTCTGTCGGTTCGTGTGAATGATGTCAATGAAGCGCCAACTATCCTCGATTCAGAGTTTAAAATTACGGACAGATTTGTAGGCGTTATAGGGCAACTTGAAGCTACGGATCCTGATTCAGGTGAACAACTAGTTTTCCAGCTTGTGACTGAAAGTGTTGTTTCTACATTGGATACGGTCGTACTAAGTGATGAGGGTGAATTGAGTATCAGGGGCGCTCACGATGGCACCTATCAGTTTGAAGTTAAGGTTGTAGATTCGATGGGGCTTGAAGATAGAGCCACTTTGACGCTACGTATTGTTGCTGAACTGGAAGTCAACGTAGTTGAATTTATAGAACTCACTCCAACCGAGAGTGAGGAACCTAATCCAGAACCTGAACAGCTTGTTACTCCGTCCATAGCTAAGGCGGAACCGGAACCGGAACCGGAATCCACGGTCAGTGTCAGTTCTCAAGTAGACAAGGTACAAGAACCTCAAATCGATGGGGCTCAAACAGCAGATAGCGACACTATCGCTGCGACAGTGAATATCCCTGTGTTTGATCCGTTTTTTGAAACTATAGATGATGATAGAAACGAGGTAGGTACTGATGTGTCTAGCGAGTTGTCAAGATCATACAAGGTAAGCTCGCGTGTTATTGTCGAGCTGTTGACTGACACACAGAGCAATGACCAACCTGACCTTTTAGGCTCAATGATGTCAATGTTTAGTGGTTCTACGGCTCCGCTGACTTTCTCCTTTGATCTAATCGACAAGCTTGACAAAATTCGGACAGACGCTGAGATATTGGAAAAAGAGGATACGCTGAAACAAAGCCTTGTTTTTGCTTCGGGCACAGTGGTGACAGCGACATTAAGTGTCGGCTTTGCTACGTGGCTTATTCAGTCAGGACTTTTGGTGGCATCGGCCATGTCTACCACTCCACTGTGGCGTGGCATGGATCCAATGCCAATCCTGATGGCAGGTAGTGACGTGGACGTTGAAGGTTTTAACGCGTCATCAGATAGTGTTAAAAATGTTGATTCTCATGAGCGCACTCCTCGCGTGCCTAGGAATTAATACGATGCAAACGTCGATACTGCAAAAAATTAAATACCTTGTTCGTCCTTTGCACATTGGCGCCAGTCTTGTTTTATTGAGTTTGTGTTCGTTGTTTCTGACAGATTTACTGGGTTTTCGCGATGATGGTCGCGCTAGTGTCAGCGAATCCAGAAAAATGCTGGCCGAATCAACAGCGATGCAGTTGTCTACGCTTGCCAGCATAGAAGATGAGGGTGCTATTGACTATGTGGTTGCAACTCTGGTTACGCGCAGCACAGATATTCAGGCAGTGTCTTTAGTTTTAGCCAATGGTGTGGAACAGGCTCAGTATGGCGAAGAAAGTCTTGTGCAACGCCTTGCCTCTATTTCAACCTTGTCTCGGATTTCAGTACCTATTTTTAAAGATAGAGAAGTATGGGGTGAACTTCGGCTGGTATTTGCACCAGTTGGTAGTCTAATGAAGTCTATGCTAGGAGTTCTGTTTTTTGTAGGTAGTTCGCTTCTGGGATACACTTTGCTGCTGAATAAGGCATTTATCCAGCTCGATCCAAATCGAGCTGTGCCAAGCCGAGTTGACACAGCGTTTAATTTGTTCGCAGCAGGTGTGATTATTCTGGATGATCAATTGCGCGTGATTATGGCTAACCAGGCTGCATGTGATATGGGGTCTTGCGAACGAGATTTTCTTCTGGGAACCTCTTTGGCGGATTGGCCGTGGCAAGCAAATTCCGATTGGGAAGAGCCTTGGGCAGCTACCTTGAACTCAGGAATTACTATATCTGATCAACCAGTCAGATTGGTGCAGTCAGCAGATGTCACTCGATTGATCATGGTGAGTTGTGCCCCAGTGGGCGATGAGACGCAAGGGGCGCGTGGTGTCATGGTGACTCTAGATGATGTGTCATCGATCGAGAGAAAGAACAATGAATTGGGCGCAACACTAAAAGAGCTACGAGCCTCACAAGTTGTGATCAGTGCAAAGAATAAGGAACTGGAGCGACTGGCGACAACAGATGCCTTAACGGGAATCAGCAATCGTAGAGTTTTGATGGAGTCTTTAGTAAGGGAATTTGAACGAGCAAAAGCTGATCAAACACAATTGGCGTGCATTATGACTGACATCGATCATTTCAAGAATGTTAACGACACTTACGGGCACGGTGTGGGTGATGATGTCATTCGTGCGGTGGCGGAAACTCTGTCGGCGGCGTGCAGTGAACAACAAGTCGTAGGGCGCTATGGAGGGGAGGAATTCGTTTTGATCCTGCCCGGGCTAGATGCTGAGCAAGCAGCAGAGCTTGGCGAGCAGGTACGTGCAGCAATCGTCTTATTGGCGGCTAGTAGTCAGCTAGCTGTAACGACGTTGTCATCAAGCTTTGGGGTGGCTGATATGAGCAGCGGTGCCTTAGATGCAAATTCTTTGGTTGATCTGGCTGATCAGGCGTTGTATGTCGCTAAGCAGGGCGGACGAAATCGTGTTTGCATCTATGATGAAACTCAGTCGGCAGCGAATGCTGACGCCACACCACATGTCATTGAGCCGGTGCTAATCGATTCCCCTGAGGGGCGTCTAGAACAATTGGATACTCTGTTAAAGCTGAGAGATTGGGAAATACAAACTTTGCATGAATATGACGACTTAATGGGTACGCCGATGAGAACGTTGTTTCTGCACACGTTACAAGCAGAGCTGGTGAGAGCGACGCATGCGACAGAACACGTAGGGGTGTTGTCGTTTGAACTGCGAAATATTGATCAACTCGTTTTACGCTTTGGCTACATTGCTACAGATCGGCTGTTGGTTTCGGTCGTTGATCGACTACAACAAGGGTTGCGTAAAACTGATCTGATAACAAACATCAGTGCTGAGCACAACCTGTCTCGTATCACTTCAAACGAATTTGGAATATTGCTCTCCGAAATTAAAGAGGTGTCAGAGGTAATGGTTATAGTTTCTCGGCTCAAGCTGCTTATTTTACAGCCATTTGTATTGGCTGACGAGAAAGTGGATGTGGGTGTGAACATTGGTATTTCACTATCATTGCAGGGGGCTGGGACAGCGTCGGATCTGCTACTGCAAGCCAATGAAGCTCGTATACGAGCATCAGCTAAAGCAGACAATGTATCACATGCATTTTCAATAGCAGAATATGATGATAAGCCATTGGATTACAACGCCCTTGATGCGGATCTGCATGCTCCTAGCCAGGTCGATACAGATCACCGTGTGCCCGATGAAGTCAATAGTCGATTGAACAGGTAAAAGGTATCTGTTTGGGAATAAAAGTGACTGACTACTTAGACCTTTAAACCTCTACCAACGACTGACGATGGCCCAAAAATGACGTTTAATGAAAAACGTGAGTGAACTGACTAGTTCGTTCGAGCTGCAGCAAGTATAAATTCGAAACGCGCGCCATCCTTATAATTTTTATCTAACCATACCTCACCACCGTGCGATTCGATAACAGATTTTACAAGAGACAAGCCGATACCATTGCCCTCGAAGTGACTCTCTGAATTATGTAGTCGCTGTAATGGCAAAAATATACGCGCGGCATACTGTGGTTCAATACCGATACCATTGTCACTAATGCTGAAGTGTATAGTTTCGTTTACTTGTTTGGCAGTGATATTGATGAGGGGTGCAACGTTCGATTTTTTGTACTTTAAGCTGTTAGTGATTAGGTTGTGTAATACTCGATTGAGAAGTTCAAGGTCCGCTGATACATACCCTTGTACTTGCAGGCTGACACTTGCTGACGTGGCGTCTATCGTGGGTTGAAGCTCTTTAACTATAGTAGAGCAAAGTTCTAAGACATTGATAGGGCTGAAATTGGGTTTGGCAAATCCTGCACGTGTAAATTCAAGCAGGCTAGCTATCATTTTGTCCATTCGTTTTGATGCTTCACGCATTTTATTCACATGGTCTTGGACACTCTCTTTGTCTTCATAGTCCTCCATGATCAAATCATTGAACATGCTGAAATGACGAAGAGGTGTTTTTAGATCATGTGAGACGATACCAGCAAATTGTTGAAGCGAGGTATTGGCTCGTGATAGCTCATGGTTTCCAGTTTCAAGTTTTTTGTTCATGTCCTCAACGACCATTAAGTGCTTACGCCGCTGGCTTTGATTCAAGATGAGAGCGAGAGTCAACGCACTTAGAAAGATCGTTCCAGAAATAGTTACTGTGGACAAGACTTTACCGCGCGTGTCAAGCTGCGCTAATGTCTTATCTACAGCGTTTGACAGGCTAGTAACCAATGTTTGCACTTCTTTAATAGCAGAGGCATCGTTGTATCGAACGATTTGATCGATTTCCTCAGCAGACACACCCTCTGAATGTAATTTTTGTACTTGTGCCAGTCTTGATTGGTAACTGGAAATCATCTCTTTTGTGCTTTGCAGGGAAGCATTAATGTTAACCTCTGCTGCATTGTTTTCTAGAGTTGTAACCAGCTCCAAGGCCAATGTGGCAGAATTGGCTGCTCTAGTTGCGTATTGTTGTTCATCTGTTCGTAGAATGAAATTTTTGAAGTTGTGTATCAAACCGCCATACCCCAGAACACGCATGAGTTCTAGAGATTGACTTTGGGTAGAGGTCAAAAGTTTGCGAAGTTGTTCAGATTGATGCTTGTTCTTTTGTACTGTTGTAATCTGCAATGTGCTCAACAATACAACACCAGCTAGTGTCAGTATCCACCAGCGTTTTTTGAGTATATTTTTCAATTTTTCGAGATCTACTGGTTATACAGCTAGGTTATAAAAACCGGTGGTGTTGATTGCATGTCATGATCTCAAAAATGTGTGTAAATAATTGATAGATCTATATAAACAGCTCGGATCGGGATACTGGTGTTTTTTTACTTTTGAGTTGATTGCAGTATTTATTAGAGTGGGGCATTGCGCATTCAGAGCAGTGAACAGTGAACAGTGAACAGCAAACGGTAATCAGTGTACAGGTTTCTAAGATGAGGCAGTTTCTAAAAATAATTAAAAAACTTGGAACTTGTCAAAAGTATTGAGGTACAAAGCAACATAGATGAAGCCCATGCATGGCCTAAATTTTATGTGATGCCGGGTTATTGTCTGCCACGGTCTCCAACGCCTTATACAGTTTCAACCTTTCTTCATTGGTGAAATCTCTAGACTGACCAACAGGCAGTTCGCCCAATGTGATATTTAAGATCCGGACGCGTTCTAATTTATTGACCGAATAGTTAAAATGTTTACACATACGGCGAATTTGCCGGTTAAGGCCTTGAGTGAGTATGATTCTGAAAACGTACTGAGATTCCTTGGCAACTTTGCAATTTTTTGTGACAACCCCTAAAACAGGAACCCCCGCGCTCATACCTGAAATAAACGCGTCGCTTATTTTCTTGTCAACGGTGACTACATATTCTTTTTCGTGGTGGTTGTCAGAGCAAAGTATCTTGTTTACCAGATCTGATTTATTGGTTAGGAATATCAGACCTTGAGAGTCCTTGTCCAATCTGCCGATGGGATAAATTCGGGAATTTCTACCTACAAAATCAACTATATTTCGGTTGTCTGATGCGGCAGCTGTACATACAACGCCAACTGGTTTGTTCAGTGCGATAAAGATGACATCCTTTTCAGCTAACGGTTTTACTAGCTGACCATTAACTGAGACCTTATCTCCGGATAGCACCTGATCGCCCGGTAGCGCCTGCCTTCCGTTAATCAGCACCACACCCAGTGCTACATGAGCATCTGCAGATTTTCTGGAGCAAATGCCACTTTGACAAATGTATCGATTAATACGTATTGATGAATCAGAGGAGATGGTTTTCTCGGTTTGTCTTGGATGGCTAAATCTTACACCCACTTAGTAATGCAGGATATTAAGTTTGTATTTGTACTCTAGAACAAGCGGTTGCACCGATAGCGTTCTTTTGAATTCACTGCAATCTAAACTCGTCAAAATACAACACAATTTCTCCTTGAGTTTCCACATCAGCACCTAGTAGAAACACCATGAATCCCGTCATTTGCATAAAATTCATTGAGTGTAATTGCCCTTGCCGCACCGCGTCGGCTTTGAAAATATCAAATCCAAGTGCTACCGTAAACTCACCTGGCGGTATGACTTGACGCACGGTCATGTGGTTGATTTCAGTAGAGTTTGGTCTACGTTCATCGATCCTAACCCTAATTGTGATTTCGGCGTCGTGAGGGTTGTAGCCTGAAAACGAGAGGCTAGAGTATTGGCCCCAGTTCTCAATGGGCTCACGAAAGGCAATATTTGGCCATTGGCTTTGTTGGAAATTGACTTTCACCGAGTGGGTCAAGTTTTCCGACCATTCTTCATGTATCCGTACTGATTGCGTGGAACCCGTGCCAGAGACAAACAGCTGCGCTCCCACGTTTTCAAAATCGGCTAGTACGGGCAGAGATGGGCGGTGGGCTTCAGCTATCTGGTAGGCAACGGGCCATCGAATACACCAAGCCATTGCTACAGTGCCCAGAACCAATAGGGCAATAGCTCGTATTAAGGCAGTGTTGCGCCTCCTGAAATAATGAACTGCACCATACAGGCAACCACCACTCGCTATACCGACGCTATTCATCACCATATCGTTGAGGGCTGCGCCACGTCCGGTGGCGTATTGGGCCAGTTCAATGGTTGTGCCAAGCAGAAACAATGTAGCGAATGAAATCGCCAGTGCATTTGGCATAGTTTTTTTGAGTCGACGATGCACAACTGCCAAAAATACAGCACCTAATGCAGCGAATACTATACCGTGTCCGCTGTTTTGTAGGGAGTTCCAGAAAAGTGAATTGCCCGGTAGTCGTAAAAATGTAAAGCCCAGTATGACTGTTGACGCAGTAGCAAAGAGCAATAGGCCTAGGCGTGCAGTCATAGCGCTATACGCAGCGGATTAATTGGCAATGTGCTATACAGCCAGAGGTGAACCTGTGTCTTTAAGCATGCGCGAAAACACGGGGAGAGTAATGCTTGTATTGATTTCATAAAGAGGTTGCTCTGCTTACGAGTACATCGTTAGTTTTGTGTTGAACTTAGCCTATCTGGGAAGCAAGGAATTGGCCCAGTAATTTTACTAGCGTGAGCTGAGCCTGTGGATAATTCGAACAAGCACCGTCTACTGACATTTTAAACCGAACGCTCAGAGGATCATATGAGAACGCTAGTACTTGGAGGCATTAAATCAGGTAAAAGTCGTCTGGCTGAAAAGCTCGCTATTGATTCATTAAAGCGTGTGGTTTACGTGGCGACAGCCACTGGCAACGATGATGAGATGAAATTACGTATTGCACATCATAAAAGCAACCGGCCAAAGCACTGGCAGGTGATTGAAGAGCCGCTTAAACTTGCTGAGGCAATAACAAATCATTCAACTTTAGAGACCTGCGTGTTAGTTGATTGTTTGACTTTATGGCTCACCAATGTGCTGCTGTCTGAAAGCACCGTTACTGTGGAGCAAGAGAGAGATGAGCTTTTACAGGCTTGTCGGTATGCTGCGGGCCCAATTGTGATGGTGTCCAATGAAACCAACATGGGTATAATTCCGCTGGGTGAATTAACTCGACAATACTGTGACGAAACTGGACTGCTGCATCAGCAGTTAGCGGCTAGTTTCGACAATGTGATTTTAACGGTGGCTGGGCTACCGCACTATTTAAAAGGCAAGCCTTAATGAGCGATAGCAACAAAAGTGGCGAGACAGCAGCCGAGCACAATGCTCGTATGCAAGAGATGCAAAAGAAACAGAAAAAGCGCGTCGCCAAAGCAAATATCGAGCGCGGCATAGTAATAGTCAATACAGGGAATGGCAAAGGCAAATCATCTTCAGCGTTTGGGACTGCCATTCGTGCCGCAGGTCATGGGCAGAATGTTGGCATTATGCAGTTTATTAAAGGAACTTGGAAAACAGGTGAGGCTGAAGCGTTTAAGCGTTTTCCAGAGATAGACCATAAGGTCAGTGGAGACGGCTTTACTTGGAATACACAAGACCTGAATGAAGATACTGCGAGCGCACAACATGGCTGGAATAAAACAGTTGAGATGATCGAAAGCTGCCGTTGTGATAAGCCCACCTATGATCTGATCATATTGGATGAATTGAACATCGCCTTGCGATATGACTATCTAAATATAAACGATGTAGTACAGGTCTTACTGGACAAGCCTTTGATGCTAAATATCATTGTTACTGGCCGCGATGCAAAGCCCGAGCTTATTGAAATTGCTGATACAGTCACTGATATGGTCATGGTCAAGCATGCCTTTGAAGCAGGTATCCGTGCGCAAAAGGGTGTGGAATTTTAACGTTTTTTTGCTGCTAGAGGCTGCGAACTTTGCTGACTCGAGTTTTTGTAACTCCTCGAGTCATTGTTGCATGATGCTACTTATGTGTAAAAATGTCTTATGTTTTGACAATTCCCCAAGGGTTGTTCGCGGTGCTTGCAGTGCGTTTGGGCGATGCGGACGACGTCTTGTTCTGTTCAATGGTGCCGCTGCCGTTAGAGCTGTTGGAATGCTGATTGATTTCGTGATTATGATTGTTCGTACTACTACCTGAATCAAATTCTGCTGCTTTTTTCTCGCGCTCTACCCGCAACAGTTCTGCATCGTCATGGCTCAGTTCTGCTGGTTCGCCTACTGTTTGATCATCAGGAATGATACGATCTCTGGGGGGCAGTTTTGATTCTTGGTAAGAGGCTTTTGGAAGGTTTTTGAAGGTATACAAATAAAATCCTTCAACTTTTTCACGGGCCCAATCTGTTTTTTTCAAAAATTTTACGCTTGACGCAACGCTTGGGTTGTTTTTAAAGCAATTGATATTCAAATAGGCAAAGAGAATGTCAAACCCGTAGTGGTCTGTCAGCTCTGTTAACATTTTTTTCAAGCCTACGCCGTTAAGGGGATTGTTTTTGTAATTAATCTCTTCGTTCATTATGGGGTTTATTCTCGGTGGATTAGTCTTTTGTAAATGACATTCAATCCGCACGTTATTGTGGACTTCACTGGAGCTGACTGATCAGCGGGTGGACAGACGTAGTTTAAGATAGTGCATGGGGATGAGACCACTGGTCGGCATCCCGTATAGGGTGTTCTAGCGTTATGGGCAGGGTGATTCTGCACTCTAACGGCAGTATTTTAACAGATGCTGATAGATGAAAAAGCTCTGATTTGACCGTATGCAAGCGGTGTAGCAAATGTACTGCTATCCGACTTAATAAAAGCATCTAGTAATTTTAGCGTGTGTGGCCTAGGCTGAATGAGCGCCCTCAAACTGCCTGATTCACGAATGAGTGATTACGCGCTTCGTTGTAGTTAACATCAATTAATTACATAACAACTGACATTTACACAACACAAGTCACTGCCCGACAACATCAGGTTGGAACACGGCTAGTCTTTCGAGAAGTTGATTTTGCGTGGTTATTGGTAACACCAGTGAGTCCATCGCTCGCATCAGAGCTTGAACCATCGCGTTGAATTCACCAGAACGGATATTCATCCCGCCGTGTATTGTTTTTACACTGTCGCCACTGTATTCGCACGGCCCATCGGTAAGCTCGCACATATGCTCTTGCATCACACGGTGAAACCTGCTTATGTCTGTTTTGACAAATCGCGGACGTATTCGATCGTCGCTAGCAATCTCTTTAATAAATTGTTCCGAGAGTGCACTCAGGCCATCCTTGCCACCCAATTGATCATAAAGTGTTAGTGCAGTGTCTAAATTTTCATGAGAGGCTACAGATGCTGTACGCTCAGACGGGACTGGCTTGCTAGTGGTTGAGCAAGCACTTATAACAAGACAAAGCACAGCAAGCTTAAATATCATTGGATAGTTAACAGTATTCATTGACTTATCTGCACCGAAAGGTAGTAGCCATTTTGATTGTTGATCCCCGAAATTGAACCAAGGCCCACCCAAGCCAACATAACATTCACTCGCTTGTTCGGAAACCATCCAACAAATACGTCTTGCCAGGAATCTTCCTCGAAAGCGCTTAAGTTATCAGGTTTTTGTCGATAGTCCGCACCCACGACCCAATGACGATTGAAAAACAAGCCAGCGCTGAGTTCAAACACTAGTTCGTGATCTCCGTTCTTATCGCCTCCGAAACCTAGTAGACCTAGTTGATTGGCGCGGGTGGCACGAACGGTACCGTTGACAAACGCTGAACGGTTGAATGGTCCGTTTAGCCATAATTTTGTGGCTGCAAGGTACACATCGATACCGCTATCTTCATTGGCGCCGACAGCATTTGGAATGGAGAAACTGATATTTTTTTTGTATTGAAATCCCAGTGCAATCTGTGGGAGTGTGGGATAGATAAGGTCGCCTGTCAGTCTAAATTTAACGCCCAGAATATTTTGTTGCAGGTGTTCACCCGCCGCTACGTTGTTGATGTCAAAGCGTTGTCTGGCGAAGGAGAGCTCAACGCGATTGTGCCAGTTCACAGCAACCGACGCTACGTCCATACTGAAGTCTTTAGACTCCGTGTGGCTTAATCCTAAGGCTCCACCCAATTCATCTTCGTCGGCATACCCGCTCAATACCGCCCATGGCACAATGCCGCTGCCGGCACTACCTTCAATTGAGGTACCGCCGCCGGTTGCTACGATACGGGAGTTGTTGTTGGCATGAACATCAGAAATTCCGAGTATTGAGCAGACCAACCATGAGATGAAAGTGAGTCGTGTAGCTGTTGCATCCAGATTCCTAAACATAGTGTGCCTTACATGGCTTAGACTGGAATAATTGACACTGCTATCCAATCACGCAGCGTTATTGATTTGATCTGGATACCTCGCTATCCACCACTGAATGAAATCAGCGGGTGGTAGTGGACGGGAAATCAAATAACCTTGAACAACATCATTACCTAAGGTTGCCAGCAAATTCCATTCCTCTTGAGTTTCAACACCTTCAGAAATAACGGTAAGACCAATACTATGTCCTAAATCGATAATGGCCTTGATTATTTTAGCTTTGGGTGTGTCCGGTTCAATATCGGTGACAAATGCTCGATCAATTTTAAGTTCATCAATAGGTAAATCCTTAAGTTTCGCTAACGAGGAATACCCTGTTCCGAAGTCATCGATTGATATCGTCAACCCACGTTCTTGCATTCGCCTCAGCGTGTTGAGAGCCTGATGCGTATCTCGGAGCATGGCACTTTCGGTTACTTCGATGATGAGTTGTGAGGCGGGGATATTGTGTTTAATCAGTAGTGCTTCTATACGATTGAACAGCGATTCATCCTGCAAATCCAACGCAGACAGGTTTACCGCAGCCTTAAGTGTTATTCCCATATCATTCCATTGACGTAACTGGGAAATAGCTGAATCAACAACCCATTGCGTCAACATGCCAATATTTCCGGACTGTTCGGCTAGGCCAATGAATTCATCCGGTGGCAAGAATCCGTGTGTTGGGTGAATCCATCTGACTAATGCCTCGACGCTTGTAGTTGCGCCTGTTTCCATATTTATTTTTGGTTGAAAATGCAGAGTCAGCTGATCTTGTTCAACAGCTCGTTTTAAGTCTGCAACTATCGATAAGCGCCTGATGTGATTTTCTTCGCGTCCATTCTCGTATCTTCGTGCAATAAGATTTTTTTCACGAGCGTCGGCCAGTGCAATACTTGCACGTCTCATTGTGTCAGCAGCGTTGTCTGCATCGTCTGGAACAATGACAATTCCAGCGGTTAGATCAGGTACCAACTCAGCGAGTTCAAAATGAACAGGATGTGTCAATGAGGGAATCAGAGTCTCCGCATAAGATATAGGATCACTGTTCTTTGCAGGTGTCAACAATAGTAGAAATTCATCGGTAGAAACACGCGCAATAAGCTTTGCGTCAATAACAGTAGCTGTGAGTCGTTCAGATACCGCTTTAACAACAGATTCGCTGACAGCATGTCCGAGAGTTTCAACAATTTGCTGGGTACGATCCAACCCGAACAGTATTACGATTCCTGTCTCGGTGGAGTCGTCAGTAATGTGTTGTTCAAGTCGATCTTGCGCTTGGCGGCGATTGGGAAGCCCGGTTAAGTCATCAAAAAGCGCCTGATGCAAAATGGTGGCTTCGCGTTCAGCGATACCGCTCTGCATTTCCCCAAAAAGATTTATGAGCTTACCGAATTCATCGCTTCTTCGCGCATCTGGAGAATTTTCAATCAAAGTTTTATAGTCACCATTACGAATTCGCAGCGCGGCTTCTGCTAACGATTTTACAGGGCGGGTAACACCGCGTGCGAACCAGAAACCCAAAGCCATGACGATAATCAGGCCTAACGCCATGTAGATAAGCAGACGTTTACGTACCGCGTAGTAGCTCAACATCGCTTCATCAAGTGATGAATGTAGCACTATTAAAACCGGATTAATGTGATCTCCAAGCTCGACTATTTCAGTGAGAAATTTCATTTCTCTTAACGTGCTTACCTGTCCGTGATCAGATTCTTGTAATGTGCTCATAGCTGCTGGTAGTGCAGATTGTTGGGACTGAGGTAGCGTGGATCCGAAAGACCGATAGGATGACTCTTCATGGGTGAACGTTACGTGCATGCCAACTTGATCTGAAAATTTCTTGGCGATCTTGTTATCCAAAGCAAATCCCAAAATAAGCCAACCAATGGGCAATGGAGCCTTGATGGGAACGGCCACGATCTGTTCTGCGATTCCAGAAAGCACTAGCGTATCGACAATGACGTTAGTATCGCTAATGATTTTCTCGAATAACACGTTGTAGGTTGCAGCATCCTGTTCGGTCTGATTTTCTGCACCGTATTGAGTGCCATCAAGGGCGAAGAAAGTAGCTAGATCTGCATCGATGCGATTCAGATTATTGTGCAGTGCTGATGCGATAGTGACGGGGTCGCGGCTCGCGATAGCCGAACGAAATCCAAAGTCGGCAGCCAGCACTTCTGCGCTGGTTTTCAAAAGGTCAGAACGCCGTTGTGCAAGTTGAGAAACGAGCTCGACGCCCGACTTCAATTGATCACGCAGTTGCTGGCGAACATCCTCTCCAATAGTTGTAAGTACAACCGACAGATTACCCAGTTGAACTAGTAGCAGCAAAGCACAGAGTAGAAGTAATACGCGTTGATAAAACGATATTTTCATCGGCAACGTGAATCACTAATCCCTGAATAAAGATTGCAGATGGTGTGCATCTCTAGGAGCCGGAGATATTTCAGAACCTTCCACCGCTACCTTCATTTCTAGATGATTTTTACCAGGCTTAACAGTGATCGATTTACGCACTAGCTTCATGCCAATATCAGGATGCCAAATCTGTAGCTCGTATTCGCCTGATGGAATGTTTTCTATAGATAATTCTCCAGCCTGACTTGAGGTGGAAAAATAGGGGCTGTCTACAACTCGCAGATAGCCCACCATGCCATCATGGATGTTACAACCCAATACAACGACACCCGTGTGCTCAAAGGTGTGAGTTGCTCCATTCTCGCCGTGGTAGAGCTTCAATTCGAATGCATTAGGGTGAGAGAACGAGTAAACGTGATGACGAACATCATCTTCATTTGGGAATTTGACTGTTGTACCTGTCTGTAAAGCCAACACAGAAGGGGCAAACTGCAAATAGCGCTGATCCATGATGCTGATCGTTGTTGCAGGACCTTTCGTGCCAGCTTCGCCCAGTGGATGAAGGGATACAACGACGTGTTGAAGCGGCTCTCCGTGTATATCAGTAGTCACAAACTCCATGTGTGCTAGCCCGCTGCTGGCTTGAGCAAATGTGTTGAAGGCCATCAATCCAAGAAAGTAGATGCTGGCTTTCAGCCTTGGTAATTTACGCGGAGACCGATAGCAGGGCATAGATGTATGGTGTTCGTTGCTCATACTGACTGTATCGACCAAATGTTGAAGCGCTTAACATATATAGGCGTAACGCTTTATATGTCATTGTGCACCGCCAATTGACTGGCTCTTGTTTAACGGTAGAGGAGGCTAAAGCCGAATGGCATATGATCTTTAGTGCAGGGCGGTTTAAGCTGTCTAATTTCACAATTTGCGTATTCTTGGTGTGTCAAGCATTGGACAGGTGCTGACCAAGCTGTCGTCTTATCAATGAAGGCCACGCAAACAGCTGATGTGAAAGTAAAATTGTGTGTGGCATCTTGTTAGAGATACGTGTTTAATAAAAGTCTAGCTCTAGTCGGTTCAATTGGACACCACGTAGAACAGCCTCAGGAATATGTAGAGACAGGTCAGCTAGTTATTCGATGTAGAGAATACTAACCTTTCGAACCAAGAGGAAAAAACGATGACGACTAAGCTAGTTGTCGGTCTTGACGGACACGGGTCTGGAGATCGAGCACTTGCCTATGCGAAAAGCATGGCTAGGTTGATCGGTGATTGCGGATTGTGTATGTAATTGAATGGTCTCCGTACTCTTTCCAAACAGCTGAGGAGAACGCGGTAAGGAAAAACGTCGAGACGAAGAGATAAGCACAGCTACAGAGCGGGTTATAGATCCGGCTGTCACTTCATTAAGTTCTGATGGTGCAAAAGCTAGAGGTATTGTTCGTCATGGGAATGTCGCAGACATTCTCAACGCGATCTCTCTAGAAGAGAAAGCTACTCAGATTATCGTCAGTCGTTCCTCTGGAGGTGGTTTCGCAAAACGCCTGTTTGGTGGTTCCACTGCAAACCTCGTGATGAGCGCCAGTGTGCCTGTCACCGTCGTAGGATGAGGAATAACGCATGACAATACAATCTCGATTTCTTTTAATACTGATTTAGTCTACTGCATTCACATCGACCGCATTCGCTCAAGACGTCATTTCACTTGACCAGAAGGTCAATGAAGCCTTTGCCTCTTTCACAGGTCCTTTTGTCAGTTTGATATTTGCACCTATGCCAGGGACCAGCTTTCCATGTTCTGATAAAAGTTTGCTCGCTCACAACTACTGTGGGCGGCAGTTCTATTCCAGTATTTGCTATTTCGTTTTCTCTGAAGGGGAGAGTTGTCTTATTGGATTTACTCTTAAGATATCTGTATGAGCACTCAGATTGCACAGTCTTTGAAGGCGTTGTGTACTGCTGTGCTAATTTGACGAGATGTACCACTTAATTAAATGAGCGGAAATTGTCTGAATATCAGACAAATTCGACATGTTTGTTCATTGGTAATTCACGAATTCTTTGGCCGGTGAGTGCGAAAATGGCATTCGCTAAAGCAGGGATTGATGGTGGTGTACCGGGTTCGCCAACACCTGTTATCTGGGGGTTATTTTCTAGTATGGTCACCTCTATCTCAGGAACTTGATGTATTCGCATCGCGGGATAATCATGATAATTGGACTGTACGACTTTTCCATCGGCAAAGGTAATCTCGCCTGTCATCGCCGAGCTTAGTCCATAGATGATGCCCGACTGAATTTGTGCCTCTATATTGCGAGGGTCTATGGCTACGCCTACATCTACAGCACAGTATATTTTGTCAATTTTTATACCTTGCTTGGTCATGCTGACATCAATAATCTGTGCAGTATGTGCACCAAATGACAAAGTGTAAGCAAAGCCGCGGCCTCGATCGTTGTCAGTGCCGTTAATGCCTTCACGACCATTCCACTGAGCCATTTGCGCGACCTTTTCAACGACCTTATTGCCTGGGGGCGCCAAGTCGCCAAACATTTCCAGACGCATGGCAATAGGATCAATGTTTTTGCTGGCCGCCAGTTCGTCCATAAAACTTTCGTGCAAAAAGCCATTAAAAGAGGCGCCTACGGAACGCCAAAACCCCACGGGGATATCCAGCTTAGGTGCGAACGTTTGTATGCGCATATGATCGATGTCATCTGGTTGCCCAGCGGTTCCCTCAGCGATCAGTTTATCCGGACCAATGGCAGGAATCGGACCTCGCTTAGACATCGATAGCATGATTGAGGGGCTTGCAATTTGAACATCTATAGCTGCAGGTTTTTTCTCACCCATCACGCCCTTGAAGCGAGCTATCGCAGCAGGACGATAAAAATCATGCTGTATGTCTTCTTCACGTGACCACGTGACTTTGACAGGTCTGCCATCTGTTTGAGCGGCAATATTGTAAGCAGCCAGCGTAAAGTCTGATTCAGCTCGACGCCCAAAGCCACCGCCCAGGAAAGTGGTGTGAATATGTACATCACTGGCCTTGTAGTCTCCTATTTTCATAATGGCATCTCGGATTACGACCGGTGCCTGATTACCAGCCCATATGTCCACTCGTCCATCTTTGACCTGAGCGACCGCTGTCATCGGTTCCATGGTGGAGTGAGCCAGATGAGGCACACGGTATTCTGCTTCAATAAAGTCGCCTACGTCAGCGAAGTAAAGATCAATATCACCCTTTACATCAAACTTACCATTGGGTTCTGAGTTAAAACTGGCTTCGTAGGCCTTCATAATTCCTGCCTGCTCTGCAGGGTAGGAGGCGGTCTCCCATTCAACGCTGATGGCATTGGCTGCCTTGAAGGCGCGCCATGTATTGTTGGCGATAACCGCGAAGCCTTCGTTCTTAAGCGTAATTATTTTCTCGACTCCTGGCATGGCAGCAGCTTTGCTGGTGTCTGAAGACTTGATGCCAGCGCCAAACCTAGGACTCATTTTTATAGTCGCATGCAGCATGCCTTCTAGCTTTACATCGATAGCGAATTCGGCTGTACCATCCACCTTGGCGGGTATGTCGACGCGTGGCACTGATTTTCCAATGTAGCGCCAACGCGAGGGATCACGCAGTGGTGGGTGAGATGGGGCATCAATCTCTGCAGCTTTTACCGCCAGCGCTGTGTAAGCAAGCTTTTCGTTATTGACGGGGTTGATAACAAATCCGTCCTCCGTTGTCAGGCTGTCTGGATCAACGCTCCACTCAATAGCCGCAGCTTGTATGAGCACAAGCCTTGCACTTGCGCCTGCACTGCGCATTTTGACAAAACCATCAGGTGTTGACATCGATCCACCGGTCATCTGAATGCCAAGAAATTTGGCTGGGATGTGGGTGAGCCTGCGCTTGAACTGAGTGCTGGTACTGTAATCGTATTGATGACCAACCATGGCCTCTATCATGATGCTCATGTAGTAGCTATTGCTTGCAGGACCGTGTTCTGTCTTAATTGTCCTCCAATCAAGGTCCAACTCCTCAGCAACCATCATTGCCAACGTGCTATGGACGCCTTGGCCCATTTCGGCTCGTGGTGTTATCACCGTAACGCCATCCTTATCGATCTTTATGTACGGGTTCGGGCTAGCGAAATCTGGATCAATGGCATCATCGCCGTCTAATAAGGGATTAGGCACCGGTTGCTTGTATTTATAGGTACCAAACAACGCGCCACCTACAACAGCTGTTGAGGTGACAAAAAATGTTCTGCGCGTAATGGTTCCCAGCTTGCTCACGCCCCAGTCTCCTTCATTGCTTTTGCGGCCGCATGAATAGATGCACGTATTCGGGGGTAAGAGCCACAGCGACAGATGTTACCTTTCATGGCGCGGTCGATATCATCGTCGGTAGGGCTTGGGTTATTGCTGAGTAACGCCGTGGCTGACATGATCTGGCCAGATTGACAGTAACCGCATTGTGGTGTTTGATTATCTATCCAAGCTTCTTGCACCTTGCTTAACACTCCAGGAGAGCCCAGGCCCTCTATCGTGGTGACCTTTCCCTTTACTTGTCCAACGGGGTAGGAGCAGGAGCGAACGGGTTGACCGTCAATATGCACGGTGCAAGCACCACATTGTGCAATACCACAGCCGAATTTTGTGCCAGTGAGACCAATTTCATCACGTAAGACCCACAGCAGTGGCATCTCAGTCTCTACATTGATCTCGTGATCGTCGCCATTGATATTGAGATTCATATAACCTAGCCTCTTGAATTTAATCTGATAGATGAGGTAGGCCTCTCCATGAAGTGTTTTTCAAGAATTAAGTGGGGAGGCATTACCGCGCCATAGCTAATGTGGTTTAGCTATTCATGTCGCTTAATAAATTAGTATACCGCTACATTTCCTAAAACAGATCAACCACCGACTAGTGTGTTGCTAATCCATTGGCTATCGAAAACGGGTAAATCGTTAGAGAGCGGGATACAGGTATTTATAGCGTCTGGTGTCCAAGCTGATTCTTTTGGACGCTTTGGCACCTGTTTGTATGATATTCATGGCCAGTTTGTAGCCACCAGCTGCGATGGAGTTCAACTCAACATCACTAGAAATCTTTCGCCCGGTATTATTGATGTCAAGTTGGCCATGGCCAGGTACGCACCTGCGGGCAATGGCGTGCTCAGTATCTCAGAGGCCTATCAAACAGCGATAGTGCTGTGGTTTGGCAATAGTATGAGATGAGACAGAAAATGTTAATCAGATATTAAAAGAGCGCAGAGGTGATATTCCTCTGCGCCATTCTTTACATAACGGTGGTCTTGACACCAGCCGTTTGGCATTCTCAACAATTAACACCCCGAATGCTAAGAATATGTTCACTTGTGTAGCAAAGTATACAAACTTAGCGATATGACAATCGATCTTTTATCGCAGTGTTACATCGGTAAGAATGTACTAACAGCGAGCAACTAGTTGCCCCGAACTTCAACTTCAGACAGTGATAAAGGTTCATTCAAATTTTGAGTAATTCTGACAAAGCGGCCTGTTACGCCACCTGCATTTAACGTGGTACTCGGATTTGGAGCAGATGTTACATTTCTAGACCAAACAGCCGATCCGTTGGCCGAATTTGAAATTGACACGGTGAAATTGCCTAAACGAGAAATGCAGCAATTGTCTGTTCGATTGAAAATTCTGATGTCGTTAATGGTGGCATTTCTACCCAAATCAACAGACCACCAATCACCAACCGCACCGGATGTATGAGTCACTGAACGATTAGTAAATATTCCGTTCCTGTCACCGTCCACAGCTCTGCTTGAGGAACCACTATTGGTGGTGGAAGATTGGCTGGTTTGTGCGCCTCGAGCCAAATTACTAGTTATGTTAGAACTAGCGCTGCCACTTCCTGTAATGTTGAGGGTGGGCGGTTGATCTGTTTGAAGGCTACCGAAACTATGGCTAGATGCGTTCGGGGTTGCTACATCGAACGCAATAGCGATTTCCGAACCCAAATTGTCGTTCACGTAGTCTGTGATATTCCAGTCATAGAAGCTTTCATCGTCTTGTATGTACGTGGTTGTAATGGGTGCACCAAGAGAAGGTGCATTATCATCAGTTATGCCGCCCTCGCTCCAGTTGCTTGATGTTCTATAGGCCGTTACTGGCCCTGTGCTTGAACTTCTTGCATACAACCTTACTGACGCATGTTGCACACTGGAGACGTTTGAAAGGTCGAACCTGATATAAGCGGTTCGGTTTTCCTCTGAACTGTTGCTTGATGAAGTTCTCAGATTGCTCAAAGATCCAAAATTTCGTGTGGAGCCTTGTCTCGTGTGAGCATCTCCGACAGCCACCAAGCTTAGATTTGTGGTGGGTGTTTCGTATAATCGTGCAATGCCTAAACCGCCTTCGCCGTTACCGGAATATACCAAGTAGAGCTGGCCATCGTTATCTTCGAATACATCTGGATCTCTTAGTTGATTGACATTTACTGCGTCACTCGTTTCAGAGTTTGCTAACGTTCGTTGGCCACCTTCCCAACCGGGGTTAGGCGTTAATATGTCTATTGGTGGGTACGAGGGATCCCAGTTTCTCCAGCTTGCCGCGGCCATATCAATAGTAGATAGCCGTATGCGCTCTTGGAATTCGCCGCGTCGTGAGTAGAATACGTACAGGTCGTCGCCTTCGGTATGCACTCCGGTATGACGCACACGCAATTCTGAGCGTGGTACTTGAATATCATCTCCAAATGCATTGTTCGAATTTATATCCCATAGAGCGTCAGTGAGATCGTGTTGAGATGGTATTGCCCACGGGGTGTTAGCGTTTAGAGCTCTGTTTAAGTTTCCTCCATTACCAAAGGAGTAGAGTTCTCCATCGTAGGGAAAAACACGGAAATATGAATTGCCCAAATGGACAGGCTCAATGTTGTCGTTGAAATTCAAACCGTTTTGAGAGGTAGAAGCCCAAGTTACTTGGCGGTTTTGCCTTTGACCATCGACAAAAAATGAAGAACCGCTATGGAAGTAGAGGATGATACGTTGGTTTTCGTTGTCGACAATAACATCGGGAGAGGCAAGGTGATTCTCTTCAATCCTGGTATTGTTAAGCAAAATAATGTCAGAGTTATTGTTGTCTAAGACGCCTCTATTACCCGGCGACGTAAAATTGTTATACAGAGTGTAGGGGCCTTCGATATTGGCAGCCCAAGCCATGCGAATGTAGTCGCCAACGTGACTCCCAAAGTAAAGGTAGTACCTTGCACTTGCATTGGCTCGCTGAGATGTTGGTATCCAGCTTGGTATGCGGATAAGTGAGGGGCCATTGATGCTCTGAC
>JALZWO010000171.1 GCA_023300375.1 Granulosicoccus sp.
CTGACTGACCCCTTGCGCCACTCAAGGTCGTTCCTAATTAGCCGTAACTTGTCCACTGGAGTCCAAAAAGCTTGCCATGCCTTCAATGTTTAACGGCAACCAGCTTTCGTAGTTTGACCAATCTTTATAGTCGTCCATGGTGACCTCAGTTTTCAGGTCATCTAACGATTTGCCTTCATTGAGCCCAGCAAGCACAGCGGTTTTGAGTTCTTCCATATAGATTCGTGCATCGGTGGCATCTGCCTTCACGCCCACGTTGCCGTGAGCGGGTGCAAAAATATCAAAATCCAGAGATTCAACCTTGCGCACCTGATCAATCCAGTCATCGATATTGGCGCCACCCATGTTTTGCCACGGTAGGCGCTTGGGAGCGGCCACATCGGTAATAAAAGCGACGTTTCCGGGTCTGACGACCACGGCAATAAGATCTTCACCGTGTCCAGGGCCTAGCCAGGTAAGCTCGAATGTCTTGTCGCCATGAGCAAATTCATGAGTATCGTCAAAACGCAATGTTGGCTCTACTCCGTCAATTTGCGCTGGTGCGTTAGCTTGCGCAATAACTGTGGCATCGTTGGCCAGTACTGCACCGCCGGAGGCATGATCACCGTGGCTATGGCTGTAAATGAGATGGGTAATGGGTTTGTCAGTTAATTTGGCGACTTCGGCCTTTAACCATTCTGCAGCATCAGCGTTAATCGGATCGGTAACTACGGCACCTTCACCGGTTATCACGACCATCGAATAGTGAAAGTTGTTCTGTAGACGATAAATATCAGGGGCGACTTCAGTGATAGAGCGCGCGGCAACATCCTGCGCAAGTGTCGGCTGGGCTTGTACTAATAAAAGCGTCGCCAGAGCGACGGACGAGAGCAGTGCTTTCATTGGTGTAATTCCTGCGTGTCTTGGGGGATAATGGCGTCAGACTAAAACTTTGTATGATTAGTTCCGCGTATACACCTTTTTACACCATGCGATGGAAGCTTCACATTGCTGTTACTTTTATCCTTGGTGTCTCTGCGTTAAAACATTGAAAATCAGGCTTTGTCAGTCTGAAATATATTTCCTACCCACCCTACGGAAAACACCTATGAGCCTCTTAAATCGAACCAGTAAAGTGGCATTGTTAGCTATAGCAGGCTTGCTTCTACCGTCAATGAGCAGCGCTTGTGGTGGTTTTTTCTGCACAACAGTGCCGATCAATCAGGCCGCTGAGCAAATTGTGTTTAGCCAGCAAGGCGACCAAGTGAGCGCCATGGTGCGTATTGTGTATTCGGGTAACGCTGAGGATTTCAGCTGGGTGGTGCCGGTGCCCGATACGCCTGAAATTTCATTGGGTGCAAATGCCACCTTTACAGAACTGGACTTTGCTACACAGCCTCAGTTTTTATTACAGCAAGAGGGCAACGTTTGCGAAAGTGATCAATTCGTCGCACAACCTGTTAACAACTCAACGACAGATAGCGCAGCTGAATCGGCTGGAGGCGTCACAATTGAGGAGCAGCTGACCGTCGGGCCTTTTGACATCGATATTGTTAGTAGTGACAACCCAGATGATATGTCGATATGGCTACAAGATAACGATTACTTACTCACCGACCGGGGCCGTGACCTTATAGAGCCTTATGTGCTTGCCGGCATGAAGTTTGTTGCGTTGAAACTGAGAAGTGGTGAATCCAGTGGCAGTATTCAGCCACTGATCATGAAATATCCCAGCGTTAAACCGATGGTGCCAATCAGGCTCACCGCTGTTGCCGCTGAAGATGATATGGGTGTCATAGTTTGGGTGGTTAACGACGCACGAGCAATCCCTGAAAACTACGAACATGTCACGCCCAACTACACCAAGCTGGATTGGTATTCAGGTAGCGCAAACGCTTATGCAAGCTACCAGACACTCATCACCGATGCCATGAATGAGGCAGGTGGGCAAGGTTTTGCCACCGATTATGCTGGGCCACTTAATGATGCTATTCACTCGTCATTAACCGGCGCTGAAGTTGTCGAAAACAATCTTGTTCAGCTAGATGCTATTGCTAACAATGCTCAGTACGTTACCAATAGTCTTTTTATAACTACCGACTTTGCCGGCGCGCTAGCTAGCTTACCTTCAATATTGCCATTACCTGAAGGGTTTGACACCAATCTGTACTTTGACAGTAATCAGTTGGAGTCTGTGTTCACACCCGAAGAACTGCAGCAGGCACGAATCGATGTCAGAGCATCGATTGTTATGCGTGAACTCGAGCCCATTCGCAACGGCGTGGCGCTGCTACCTCAAGACGCGTACATAACGCGGATGTACACGACGTTATCGGCAGATGAAATGACTGTAGACCCCACATTTAATTACAACGCCACCATGCCAGAGCAGTCTCGACAACGAGAGGCGCAGCTCAGCGCGAGCTGTAATAATGATGTGTCTCAGTGGAGTCTAACGCTAGGGGATGGCACCGGACGTGCCGGCGAGACGGTTTTAGAGGTCACTGGGCAACCCATTCCTGGAATCACGTTACCACAGCCCATCGATGATCAACCTGCAGCGTTTTTAAGGCAACGTACCTCTGCAACAGCTGCACCTGAGTTGGTGTTTCAAGCTGACTTGGCGTTGTTGCAAATTGACGCTAGCGATAGCATCGTGGGCGCGTCCGTTGTAGACAGTAGCGATGATGATTTTCTAGGTGCCAGTGGTGTGTACTGGTTGCTGTTGGGTGGTGTTGCTGTCTGGTGTCGCAAGCGCTATTGCGTGGCTTAGCTTGAGCGCCTACGTTGGATAAAGATCGGAAATTTGTGTTGTTGGAGGAAGCCTGCAAGCTTTAGTTAGCATCCTCTAACAATTCCACCATTTCCTGGTACCCGCGACTTTTCGCGTGTGCCAACGGTGTAACGCCTCGTCGGTCAGCTATGTCCTTGTCAGCACCCGCGTTGACAAGGGCCACAACGGTTGCCACGTGATCTGCTCCACCATCACCGAGTATCACGGCTTCAATAAGGGCTGTCCAACCTAGGTTGTTCACATGATCCAAAGGCGCGTTGGATTCAATTAATCGTTGTACAACAGCTGCGTGGCCAAGGTGTGCTGCGGCAATAAGCGCTGTGCCATCGTATGGGCTAGTAACGTTCCCGGCACTCGCCCCAAGTTGTAGCGCAAGATCCATTATTTTCAGATCGTTATCTACGGCTGCTATGGTCACTATATCGTAGGCCTGTGACTCTAAAGCGTTCAGATCGGCATCAGCTTCAGCCAAGCGCGCTACAATGGCCTCATGCGATGCAAAAGCTGCAACATGCAATGGAGTTCTACCAGAGCCATCGCGAACCTCAGTGTCAGCATCAGCTGCCAAGAGCGCATCAAGTTGTTCCAGATTGCCCTCATGTGCCGCTGCGTGAAGTGCTTTGTATCCGGCAATATCTTGTGCTGTCGGAGCGCTTTGCGCTGATACGCTTGTAGCGATAAAAGGTAGCGATCCTAAAAGTAGCAGGGTTGTCAGTGTTCTAGTAATCATTAAAATGTGTATTTCCCAAATGTTTCAGATGCAGCAAACCATCGCTCCTTGGATCTACCATACTGTGACTGTGGGGCTAGCTGTCCCAAGTAGGTAAAATAGCAGGTGCAAGAAGGCTAATGTACAGCTTTGCTCAAGACCGGTTTAGAGGGTTGATTGAACTGCTTAGTTCAGAGTTCTGGTCATTAAATTGTGATAATCAAGATGTATAGAAAATTGAATCGATCGATTTTATTTGCCTTGCTAGTCAGTGTTGTGCCGTGCACATACGCACAAAGCCAGCCTACGCCAGTGCAAGCAACGGATACTCACTTTGCTATTGGACACAGATTGCTTTACGACGTTTATCAGCCATTGCACATTGAATTTGCTCAGGCGGCTGAGCAATGGGCGGGTGATGTTCAGGGTCTTTGTGAGCAACGTACTGCATCAAGCGTGTATAAGCTTCAAGTAAAGTTTGGCCATTTGATTGAATTGTTTGCAGCCGTTGAATTGTTTCGGGTAGGGCCCTTGCTTGAAGATAATCTACGCAACCGACTATTTTATTGGCCCGACAAAAGGCGTGTTGGTGAGCGCCAGTTGAGAGCGCTTCTAGCCGCTATGCCAGAACAACCAGTAAACGTTGAAGCACTCGCTGGAAAAAGCGTAGCGTTGCAGGGTTTTACAGCGCTCGAACGTCTGTTTTACTCAGCCGGTTATCAGCCGGTAGAGCAGGCGCCTCAATGTCAGCTTATCCCTGTGATTGTGGATAATATTGCCACGATGGCTACAACGTTGAATGATGGTTGGAGTGCAGACACCGAAATCACCCAAGCGCTGCTACAACCTAACTCCGAGTCCAAATACTTTCGTACTCAGGATGAGGTGATCGTCAGTGTGTTTACACAAATCAAGGTAGGGCTCGATATTGTGATAGACGCTAAACTCAAGCCCTTGCTGTCGCAAGATCAAAAGCTCATGCGCCAAACTCCACTGTGGATCAGCCAACGAACTGTCGCCATGCTTGCAGGTAATGTTCGCGGTTTGCAAGCGCTCCTGCTAGGCTCCGATTTACTGAAAGAGGGCAGGTTGAAAAAAAAATTACGCACAGAGTTCAATTATTTAAATCATGTGTTGGAGGAGCTAAAACCCATTGTGTATTTTCTTGACCAAGACAACACCATGACGCCAAGAGTTACCGTACTGCTGAATAAACTGGCAGCTTCGTTGGTGGGTGTAAAGTGGCTGGTGAATGAAGAGGTATCCTTGGCATTAGAGGTAAAAGCTGGATTTAACAGTGAGGATGGTGACTGACATGAAAAGTGTTAGTACCTCTATACCGTAGGCAGGTGATACATATGATTATCCCAGTGCAATGAATGCTGGGCAAGCACCGTTACGCTACCGTGTGCGGCTTGCATAATGCTGCCAGTGCCAGTGGTGATCATTGCGCCAAGCGACGTGTCATCAGTGGCACCGTGAGCAGCCATGTTGGGAGTCATGGGTGCCACGCCACTGCAATCAAAAATAGACAAGCTGTGCTCTAATTGCTTGGTGCTACGATTAACCGTAAAGGCAACTGAGCCTTTGGCTGCAGTATAGATAACGTAGTCACCAACAACAGCAATTGACGTCATATAGTGTTGTGCCTGTATTTGCAGTTCAGCGGGTACGTCTATCAACGTTAGTCCTGCTTGTGACTTGCCTGCTTTAAAGCTGCTCAACGTTTCATCAATGGATATGACTCCCGCAAGCCCATCGACAAACGGCTGGTCGCCTTCATACTGACTGGCGAACCAGACGTGACTATCGACGTAGGCAAGATGCCTTATCGACATTTGATGTAAATCGTCAGGCAAAAAATGCTGTCCAACAATATCGCCTGTACGTGCATCTATGATGGCTATAGAGGGTTGCATAGCGTCGATGTTGAGTTTGTCTCGCCCTGAATCTGGGTGTGTTCTTATGCCGCCATTGGCAATGACCAACAAAGGTGAATCTGGAATGCGAATAACATCGTGTGGCCCAATACCACCCGTAGCAATCTCTGCAATCCTCTTATATTGCTGCTCGGTGTCATAGATGCCAAGTACACCTTGTGACGTTTCAAAGTTATTCTCGGTGGCGTATAACAGCTTGCCGTTAGTGGAGTAGGCACCATGGCCATAGAAATGCCTGCCAGCGACAGGTTCGATGCTGCGTTGTTCACTGGGTGAGTGGATATCAAAGGTATTCATATACAGGCCCGGGCGTCTGGCAAACAAGCAAGCCTGTCGTGTTTGTGGATGCGATGCAGCACCATGTGCACGAGCGCTCAGCGGCACGCTGGCAAGTATATTTCCGTGTTGATCAAAGATAACGGCCACAGGCGATTCATCCGCTAATACAGCGCCGCCGACATAGCGCTGCATTTGAGAGTCATCAGCCGCCACCAGAGTGGATGTAGTGATGGCATTGCTTGCGAAGCCTGAGGCTAATAAGCTCTTGAGCAACAGTCGCCTTGATGGATCAGTTAAGGGCATATCCTCAGTTACTCTAGTTGCTGTTGCTAATAATACCGTTGCTGCGCTTACAACGATTCAAGAAAGCGGACCAGCTGCTCGCGCGCCTGCTGATTCATTGTTAACACCCTCTCCAAAGAAGCCTGAGCTTCACCACCATGCCACAACACAGCGTCAAGTAAAGTGGCTGCGCGGCCGTCATGCAGAAAGCTGGTGTTGGGATTAACCGTTTGCGCTAAACCAATACCCCACAAGGGCGCTGTTCGCCATTCTGTACCTGTGGCGTAACCTTCGCCTGCATTATCTGCTAGATCCTCGCCCATGTCGTGTAGTAGCAGATCGGTATAGGGCCAGATCAGTTGGAATTGCAGTTCATCCTGTTGAGCCTCTCGAGAGGTCACATGTTTAGGTGTATGACAAGCGGCGCATCCACTGCTGTAAAACAGCTGTTTCCCAGCTAGTACGTCTGGGTTGGAAACATCTCGTCTTACCGGTACCGCAAGGTTCTGTGTGTAGAAGGTGATTAGATCAACAACCTTGTCTGGCGCCTCCCCTTTGCCAAGCCGTGCCTGATCGCCGTGAGCCAGTGTTTCGCAAACAGTTTGTAATGCTGTGCAATCACCTTGTGGATTGTTTAGCGAACCTGCCGAAGACGATAAGCCCATGTCGGTGAACAGCGCATGAATAGTTTGCTCTTTTACCGTAGACATAGCCGCTTTGTGTCCGAAGCGGCCTAGTGCGCGTTCGCCATTATCCAGAACTTGCCAGTTGGCTTTGCCAGAAATTCCATTGTTATCGGTGTCGTCTGGATCAGCATAAGCAAGGATGTGAGCGGCATCAATGGACTCGAGTAGACCAAGGCCATGAACCGCAGGTGCTAGTCGTGGAGACAGGCGTGTGTTGCTGTCTAAATTGCCGTAAGCAAGATTATCTAACGAATAAATAGGTTTTTGGAGAACATGCTCAGTGCCGTCAGTGAATGTCCTCACTAGGGGTTCGTGCGTAATAGAGACTGAGCCTTCCGCATCAACACCGGTCACTGCTGCGGTATGCCATTGTGCTCCGTACATTGGATCAGGCCCCCAACGGTTGTTTAGGGCATTTTTAAGTTGCAGTACCAGTGAGGAGGATCGCTCTTTTGCTGATTGAGGGAGTTGACCACGCCCGTCTTTCAGGTGACACGCTTGACAAGCTCGGGCATTGTAAAAAGGCCCTAAGCCATCGGATGCCTGAGTAGAAGAGGGGGAGGCTACCCAGAATTTATTAAACAGCGCGTTGCCTAACTTGAACGTTTGCAGATGTTCAAAGCCGAGTGTGGCTGTTTCCTGAGAGTAGGCGTTGCGGTCAATATTGGTTGTTTGTGTGGCCGCACCGCCTTGCATCAATTCAAAGCTTTCTGCCTTTAAAAAATCATTGGTATGTGCAAGAACACCTCGGACACGTTCGTTTTCTGGCCAGAGCTCTACCGGCAGAGCCGAGCCCTCATCAGACTTTGCAACAGGCACCATTAGCGAACACGTCATGACAAGCGCAATGGTTGAACGCGAACTTCTCTGGAACATAAAGCTAACGATACCTGTTAAAAAAATTGACCTGACACAGAAAATAATAATCGATGTTATTGAAATACTGACGACGGACTATCAAGGCTATCAGAGCCCTCAAACGAAATCCCAGATACATCCAGAGCCGCCACCGCACGTTCCATGTTACGAGTTTGATACACCAATGCATCAATAGCGCTCTGAACCATCTGATTACCTTCAGTGTAGCCTTCGGCAATTAATTGATCGTACGCTTTACCCTCGTTTTGACTTTCTAGCAGGACGTTTAATGAGTCAACACTGGCTACAAGATCCTGTTCCAGTTCGTTGGCAAGCGATTCGTCAACGCTTGCAACCAGCTCCTTGAGTGAAGCTCCGGCAACTACGCTTCCGTTAACGCGTGTGTAGCGACCTTGGTAGACGTTTTGAATACCTAACCCATCGTAGAAATGTGATGCTGATGTGTTATCAGAAAAGCAATCATGCTCTTCTTCGGGGTCATGAAGCATCAAGCCTAACTGCATGCGTTCACCGGCTAGTTCGCCATAGCTTAAAGATCCCATGCCAGTTAACATCGCAGCGAGGCCAGCTTTATTATTTTCAGCTGTTAGCGCTGCGCGTGCGTCACCGCCATTTAGCCATGCATTTGTCATGTACTCGAGGTCGCTGATGAGAAGGTCAGTGGCCGCGCTGAGGTAGTCACCACGTCGATCGCAATTACCGTTGGAGCAATTGTCCAGATCGTAGTCGGTGTGTGAACGTGTACCCGCGCCACTGTTACTACCGTTGAGATCCTGACCCCACAACAAGAACTCTATGGCGTGGTAACCCGTGGCAACATTGGTCTCAATGCCACCGGCCTCATGTAACTGCGTACCCAGTAGCTCTGGCGTAATGGTGGTGGCATCGATCTGCTGACCGTTTATAACAAGGCTGGGGCTGGCGATAATGTTTGCCGTGTAGAGGTCATTGTCTTCTGAGCCCACGCCGTAGCTACCATCTACGTAGTCAATTAGGCCTTCGTCCAATGGCCAAGCGTTCACTTTGCCTTCCCAGTCGTCAACGATAGGGTTGCCAAAGCGATACACCTCAGTTTGTTGGTACGGCACTCTGGCTTGTAACCACGCGTTGCGAGCGTTATCGAGTGTGCTCGTGGAAGGTGTATCAATCAGTGCTTGAACCGCTGTTTTAAGCTCTTTAGCGGTGAGCAGAGCATCTTCATAGCCAGCGTGTGCGATATCTGCGTAAGTATCTAGCACTTGCTCTGAGGTTACTGTAGCGGCGGTCACATAGCCGCTGCTCAAGAGCAAGAGGCTGAAGCCTAATCGGTTTAGATAATTAATGTTCATGAATTTAAATGCTAATAAGAACGATTCGTATTAGCATCTTAGCAGCTGAAAAGATGTCTGTGCAACTTTGTGGGTTGTGAATTTAATGGTAAGCCAATATTTATCGCCTGTCGCAGTAAACTAGTTCAAAGCTATTAGCTCGCATCGCTTCTCTATATGGGAACTGGTGCCGTTTGAGGTGAGTTAATTCCTTCAATAGCAATATGTTCGATCTCACAGTAAATTTGAGAATGCCGTTGGCATTGCGAGAAGGTACATTCACTTTTTTAAAGGCCACAGCGTTTCACTTTGCGACCGGATAGAACATTAAGAAATAGCCTGTTTTTACTAAATCTAGCTCGTCTGTTGAAGCTTGCGCTATTTGTGCCAGTCGACAAAATGCAACGTGTTTACACAATTACGTGAGGACTCTAACGCTTTCTGGCAAGAGGGTATTTAATGTTTTGAGACTAGTGGTCGCTAAGCGCTCAATGACGAGAATGCTAAAAATCTTCGTTGTGAAGTACCCATGAGGGCAATTGCCCACAGAAGCGAGTTACTTGATTTTTGTAAAAGGTGAGCGTGATCAGTGTTGTCAATTTGATTCAGGTAATACAGCTCGCTTCCGCCGATGAAATGTAAAAGCAGGTATTACAGTTTTCGCTACTTTTAACGAATTAGAGCCAAAAATTTATAAGGAATAAACAACACTACAAGGAAGTAAAAATTCCGTGGAACCCGCGTAATTATTGGAGACCGAATATGAATACGAGTATCAGCTCTGACCTACTGTCGGCGACGATATCAAAACCTCAGTCTAGCTCTCGCCCTGCGCCCCCTGAAGTTAGCAACAAAGGTGGAGCAGAAAACGTGTCAGCGGTACAAACCGCAAGCAATAAATCCACTATCAATGCCAAAAATTCATTGATGGAGGGAGTAACGGAGCTTCAGGAATCAGGTGCCAGCTTCGTAGACATAAAGTCATACGTGAACAGCGAGATAAAGGCTAGTGGTATCGATGAATCCAGTGGATCGCGACGATCTGGATATCTTATCTACGTAAAGGCTTAGGCCTAAGTTGCTGTGGCTAATAGTCAAGCGCACCTAATACTTTACTACCGCCTTTCAATCGGCCACGAAAGTTCGGCATATCTGCATGAGCATGATTGTTAAATCGGTCTCCGGCAGACGGCCGATTAGCGTTGGCTAAGTTGGATGGGGTTGAGTGCTCTTAACACAGCCCCTTATCCAGCTTCTATGTCGTTTGCTATACGAGTTTTGTTAGCAAAAAACCTAATTAACTTCCCGCGGTGGCAAGCCTGTGTGCTGTGACAGAATTTGACCTTCTCTAATCTTACTGCCCGCACCACGTCCCTTACGACGCTCAACCGGTGAGCTGTTTTTGCTCCGAGCGCTTTGGTAGCCCTTTCCAGCTTTGGGCTGATAGGTAGGGATGAGATGGTGCTTGCCGTTACCAATCAGATCAACGCGCCCCATCGACTTAAGTGCCTCTCGCAGCATAGGCCAGTTATCTGAGTCGTGATAACGCAGAAACGCTTTATGCAGTTTGCGCTTAGCACCACTTTTTGGCACTGGCACATCTTCACTATCACGCTTGACGCGCTTTAGCGGGTTTTTGCCGGTGTGGTACATCGTGGTGGCTGTGGCCATGGGCGATGGGTAAAAATTTTGTACCTGGTCAGCGCGAAAGCCATTGCTCTTTAGCCACAGCGCCAGATTCATCATGTCTGCGTCTGTGGTGCCGGGATGTGCTGCTATAAAATAGGGAATCAGGAACTGTTTTTTGCCCGCTTTCTTGGTGAATTCTTCAAACATGGATTTGAATTCGTCGTATGCCCCGATGCCAGGCTTCATCATTTTGTCCAGCGGTCCACGCTCTGTGTGCTCAGGTGCAATCTTCAAGTATCCGCCTACATGATGCGTTACCAGCTCTTCCACGTACTCCGGAGATTTGATAGCTAAGTCGTAGCGTAAGCCTGATGCAATAAGCACTTTCTTAATGCCAGGCAGTTCACGCGCTGTTTTGTACAGTTGTATCAATGAGGAATGGTCTGTGTTCAGGTTGGAACACACATCTGGGTAGACGCAAGAGGGTAGTCGGCAGTTGGCTTCTATCTCTCGAGACTTACAGGCAAGGCGGTACATGTTGGCCGTTGGGCCACCTAAGTCTGATATTACACCGGTAAAACCTGGAACCTCATCGCGAATAGTTTCAATCTCTTTGATGATAGATTCTTGAGAGCGATTCTGAATAACGCGACCTTCGTGCTCAGTGATACTGCAGAATGTGCAGCCACCAAAACAGCCGCGCATGATGTTCACTGAAAAGCGAATCATCTCGTAGGCTGGAATGCGTGCGTCACCATAGTGCGGGTGCGGTACGCGTGCATACGGCTGATCGAACACATAATCCATTTCTTCAGTGGTCAAAGGAATAGGTGGCGGGTTCAGCCACAGCTTTTGTCCACCTTGATTTTGTACTAGCGCTCGTGCGTTACCTGGGTTGGTTTCAAGATGCAATACACGATTGGCATGCGCATAGAGCGCTTTGTCGTGCGTGACCATATCGAACGAGGGTAGGCGCAATACCGTTTTGTCACGTTTGTTTTGCCGAATGGCGCGGCGTTCTTCAGAACTCATGAAATTGAGCACTTGCGTGTTGTTCTCTTCAGGGGCTTTTGGCGCGCTGTCCTGACACGCTTTGCCTTCACCTTGTGCCTCGTACTCGGGCACCACGTAGGGGTTTACGGGTTGTTCAATGCGCCCAGGTTTATCAACCTTGCTTGAATCGATGACAATCCAGTCTTCTGGTATGTCTTCGATCATCATGGCAGTACCGCGGATGTCGTGCATCTGTTTGATGTTCTGACCCGCTGCCAAGCGGTGGGCAATTTCTACAATCGCGCGCTCGCCATTGCCATACACCAGCATGTCGGCTTTGGCATCGGTGAGAATGGAGTGGCGAACTTTGTCTTGCCAGTAGTCGTAGTGAGCAATTCGGCGAAGTGATGCTTCGATTCCACCGATCACTACGGGCGTGTCAGTGAAAGCCTCCCGACAACGGTGTGAATACACAACAGAGCTTCTGTCGGGGCGTTTACCACCAATATCGTTGGGCGAATATGCATCGTCGGAGCGAATTTTTCGATCAGCGGTGTAGCGGTTGATCATCGAATCCATATTTCCAGCGGTAACGCCGAAAAATAGATTAGGCGCGCCGAGCGCCTCAAATGCCGATTTGTCATGCCAGTCAGGCTGAGAGATGATACCTACGCGAAAACCCTGTGCCTCGAGCAATCGGCCTACAATAGCCATTCCGAAACTGGGGTGATCGACGTAGGCATCGCCTGTGACCACGATAATGTCGCAGCTGTCCCACCCAAGCTCGTCCATTTCGGCTCGGCTCATGGGTAAAAACGGGGCGCGTCCGTAGCATTCTGCCCAATAGGTCGGGTAGTCGTACAAGGTACGTGCTTTGGGCATCTTGTTAGTTGCGAGCATGGTGCAAAGGTTTCGGTGAAACTAAAACTACAAAGAATTGGGTATCTTAACGATTTATGGTGAATCTGATCAGTAAAACGCTCAAATTTGTGCTTCCAGTGGCTATTGTGGTGCTGGCTTTGGGCGCAGCGCGCCTAATAGGCGCTAATAAACCTGAGCCTAAAACCCGTGATGCTCAGACGAGTGAGCTCATTGTCGAGGCCACTCGGCTTAGTTCGTCATCCTATCCGGTGGTTATTCGCACCCAAGGTACCGTACAACCTGCATTGTCCAGTACGTTGGTTCCGGCTATTGCCGGGACGGTCATCGAGCTCAATGAGGCTTTTGTGGTGGGTGGGCGCTTTTCGCAAGGCGATCTGCTGTTAAAGATTGATCCTCGAGATTTTGAGATAGCCTTGAAGCAGGCGCAAGCCAATCTGGCGCAGGCGGCCGCGCAACTTGATGAGGAAGTGGCCTTGGCTGAGCAGGCACGTGCTGACTGGCTTTCTCTTGGGCGTGGCGGTCAGCCTTCGGCCATGACCTTACGCGAGCCGCAAGTGGCTGCCGGCGAAGCTAACCGAGATGCAGCGCTTGCACAGGTTGAAATCGCCGAGCTGGAACTTGAAAGAACGCAGATGTTCGCACCCTATGAGGGCATTGTTAGCGAAAGGCTGATCAATCTTGGGCAATTTGTAGCCCGTGGTGCGCCTGTTGGGTCTATCCACTCTATTCACGCTTTCGACGTCCGACTCCCTCTAAGCAATCGCCAGCTCACTTATCTGTCCTTGCCCGAGTCCTCTAACCCTGTCAAGGCTGCCAATGTCGAACTCAACGCAACCATCGGCGCGCAGCAGCAGCTGTGGATTGGATCCTTGGTTAGAGCAGAAGGTATTGACCCGCTAACTCAACAGCTTAACGTCATAGCTCGTATCAACAACCCGTTCACACAGAGCTCTCGGCCATTACGATCTGGCCAATTCGTGCAGGCATTGGTGCAAGGCCAAGTGTTAGACAATGTTTTTGTTGTGCCACGTTCAGTATTACGTGAAGGGCGCGAAGTGCTCATTGTAGATAACAACAACCAGATCCATCGACGCAAAGTTAACGTTGCTTGGAGCGATGATGATGTTGCCGCAATTGACTCAGGCCTTGTTGAAGGTGATGTTCTAGTACTTACGCCCATGAGCACCGTCACCAATGGCACTCCAGTGCGGGCGACTATTGATGGTGTTCAATCCGCTCCCTTGGACGTCTGATGCACGCGCCAATTGGCTGGTTTGCCCGCAACTCCGTCGCCGCCAACTTGCTGATGGTGTTTATCATCGCCTGGGGTTTATCGGCCCTTTTCACGCGTATTCCTCTCGAAGTGTTTCCCAGCTTCGAACTCGATACCGTGACTATCAGCATCCCATTCAGAGGTGCATCACCTGAGGAGGTGGAAGAGGGTGTCACCGTTAAGGTTGAGGAGGCTATCCAGGATATAGAAGGCATCAAACGCATAAATTCAACGTCGAGTGAAGGGGTGTCCAGTATCTTTGTAGACATTGCCAATGGATACGATACGCTGGAAATACAGAACGAGATAAAACAGCGCGTTGATGGCATCAGTACCTTTTCTGATGAGGTGGAAGCAGCGCTGATTAACATACCGCAAGCAGATCGTGAAGTGATCAGTGTAGTCGTGGCCGCTGGTATGCCTGAAAAAGAACTGCGCATCATCGCCTCGCGTGTGCGTGATGAGCTCGAGTCCTTACCCAACGTATCAACTGTTTCTGTTACAGGTGCCAGAGACTATGAACTGGCCATTGAGATATCACAAGCAGCACTTGATCGCTACGACCTGACACTCGCAACGGTTGCTCAGGCTGTGCAATCCAGCTCGATTGATCTTGCCGCAGGCGCCATAACCACCAGCACCGGTGAGGTGTTGTTAAGGGCAAGTGGCCAGGCATCCACTGCACAGGATTTTAGCGCGATCGTGGTCTTGGCTGAAGCAGACGGCACTAACGTGACTTTGGGTGAACTAGCCACGATTAGCGACGGTTTTGAACAGACGCAGTTGCTGCAGCAATTCAATGGACAAAACAGTATTCAGATTGATGTTTTTCGCACAGGCTTACAAAGCGCTATTACTGTAGCTGATGAAGTCAAAGAGTACTTGATTGAGGCGCAAAATCGCATGCCTTATGGTGTCACTCTAGGCTACTGGCGTGATTGGTCTCGTACGGTTAAGGCGCGTGTAGAAACCCTAACCACCAGCGCGCTGCAAGGTGGTGTGTTGGTAATAATCCTACTGACGTTGTTTCTACGTTTCTGGGTTGCCGCGTGGGTGTTTGTGGGTGTGCCAGTGTCCATTCTCGGCGGCATAGCTTTGATGCCCGTGTTTGGTGTCAGCTTGAATTTACTCAGTCTGTTTGCGTTCATTCTGGTGCTGGGTATTGTGGTGGACGATGCGATCGTTACCGGTGAGAATATTTACACGCACATGCGTCGTAAAAAAGACTCTGTGCAAGCAGCGATTGACGGCACTAATGAAGTTGCTGTGCCGGTTACCTTTGGCGTGTTAACGACAGTCGCAGCCTTTACCCCTTTACTACTCATAGAGGGTGCACGAGGTCAGATTTTTGCACAGATTCCTCTGGTCATTATTCCGGTACTGCTGTTTTCAATCATTGAGTCCAAGTTTGTGTTGCCTTCGCACATGAGCCATCTAAATTTTCACGACGAAAAAACACCTAATATGTTTGCCCGTTTGCAACATCGGATTGCTGATGGGTTTGAAAGTTTTGTTGAAAACCAATACCAGCCTGTGTTGGCCTGGGCACTGCGAAATCGCTACCTCGTGTTGTCGGGTTTTATCGGTGGTGCCATCATTGTATTTGCATTGATCAGTTCTGGGCATGTACGGTTTGTGTTTTTTCCACGAGTTCAGGCTGAGACGGCTAGAGCCACCTTGGAGATGCCCTCTGGTACGCCATTTAATGTCACTCATGCGCATATACAGCGCATGAATGAGGCGGTTGAAGCGCTACAAGCAAAACATGTAGATCCAGATACTAACGAAAGTGTTATCGAGTCTATTTTGTCAACCACTGGCAGCTCTGGAGGGGCTAGGGGAAGTCATTGGGGGCGAGTCATGTTTGAAATTGTGCCGCCCGAGCAACGTACCTTGCAAATCAGTAGTGCAGAGTTGGTGAGTGAATGGCGCGAATCTATTGGTGAAATACCCGGTGCCAGAAGTGTGAATTATCGCGCTGAGATTGGTGGTGGCGGCTCACCCATTGACATTGAAATATCAGGTATTGATTTTGACCAGCTCAATGCGGTGTCCGAGGCCTTCAAGGAGAAGTTACAACAGTACCCGGGTATCAGTGATATTGAAGATACCTTTGAAGGTGGAAAAGAAGAAATTGTATTGGAGCTTAAGCCATCGGCCAGGCAACTGGGCATCACTTTATCTGAAGTTGCTAATCAGGTTCGTATTGCGTATCTGGGCGCTGAAATTCAGAGCTTGCAGAGAAACCGGGACGAGGTGAAAGTCTTCATTCGTTATTCTGCTCAAGAGCGAGCATCTCTTTCACAGCTTGAACGTTTAACGATCCGCACCCCTAATGGCGACTCGGTGCCGTTAGCCAGCGTAGCTGATTTTGACATTGGGCGTGGCTTTGCTCAAATTCGTAGAGTGGATCGAAAACGAACCCTGAATGTGCGCGCCGATGTCGATAAACAGAGCGCTAACATCGAGGGTATAAAGGAAGACCTTGCCAGCTTGGCTGACGAACTTGAACCGCGATTTCCTGATACGCAGATATCACTTGAGGGTGAGGCTCGTGAGCAACGTGAATCATTTGCCAGTCTGCGTGTTGGATTGATATTCGTACTGCTGGTAATTTACGCTCTGTTAGCTATTCCTTTTAAGAGTTATGTGCAGCCATTGATGGTGATGGTTGTTATTCCGTTTGGTGTGGTTGGTGGTGTGCTGGGCCACATGATTATGGGTATGTCGCTAAGCATTATGAGTTATATGGGCATGTTGGCGTTGTGCGGAGTGGTGGTCAATGATTCATTGGTGTTGGTCGATTGGGTTAACCGACAACGCAAGCTAGGTGTCGAATTAGTTGACGCGGTGCGTAGTGCCGGGGTGGCGCGCTTTCGCGCAGTGATTTTGACATCACTCACTACCTTCTTTGGGCTGCTACCATTGATTTTTGAAAGTAGCACTCAGGCGCAGTTCATGATTCCTATGGCAGTCTCGTTGGGCTACGGAATCGTGTTTGCTACGGTGGTCACCCTGGTGCTTATTCCGGTGAATTATCTGGTGCTTGAGGATATCCGAGCACTGTGTAAAAAAGTGCTCGGCTTGCGCATTACCAAAGCCAAGGCAGTGTAGGCTGTCCTTAACCGAATCCACTGAAGGTTATTTATCGCCTTCCATATCCGAGTCAAACGTTGTTGGTACATGATGACTTGGCACAGTTGCCCCGTGTTCGTCTAGAATCTCTAGCGCCATGTCCATAGGCTCAGCCGCATTCAATCTGGGTTCCGTCTGATCTGCAGCTAAACCTTTATCCAGTGCAGCAGTATCTTCATTTGTTTGTATCAGTACGGTTTGATCACTTTTCCTTGCTGCGATGCACCCTCCAGAGATGGAGATGAATTCCTTTGGATAGCTTAGGCAGTCATCCATGGTGTTGCCCAGCAGTCCGGATTCGCAACGCCCTACAGTGAGTTCAATAATCCGCTTTGAGCTAAGCTTAGGATCGGTACTGAAAGAAAATACGTAATTGATGAGGTTGCGTGTACCTTTGTTGATTTGTTGTGAGCCACCGTAAACATCGTATACACCCTCTACGGTATCTTCCTGACGCATTCTTGCAACAGTGTCAATGGCAAAATTGCGCGCAATCCGGCAATCGAGGCTATCAATTTTTCTAGCAGTTTTACTCAGTCGGTGGGTCGTCTCTTCTGCAGCACATGGAGTATCGTTGTAGGTTGTGCTACCGTCACCGGCCACACATTTGTACACGGCTGCTTGCACCGGACGTTGCGATACAGGTAAAACGAATACGACGCCCAGAGCCAAGCTCAGTAGACAGCATCGTCGATGGCTAGAAATATTACTGTTCATAGGCCACTAACGGCTAAATAGTGAAAAATATGATTAGCCGAGTGTAAGATTTGTGATAAACCTAGGCTTACATCACATTTTGAGGTCGCGCGAGTCACCCGCGACGTGTAGCCTGCTGTCAAGCACCTAGGCTAAAGGTTGTAAACACTTTTCGCAGGTGGTGCCTACATACTAAGTTGAGACTATGTTTTTGAATGGTAGCCATTGTGGCACCGCTATCTCGTCTATTTTTAGTAAGGCACGAGAATGAATAAAATCGGCATCGAGTATTTTTGCCTGTTTACCATGGAGCTCACCATCAACAATGGCGATACGGTCACCCAATGTCATAGAGGGCTGGCGCTTGCGCAAAGCCGCTTGTTGACGTTGTTCGTTGCTGGTTAGCATATGCTTTAATGCTTTGCGTCGAGCTTCTCGCTCTTCGGCAGACATCTCGACGAGATCATTTGTGAGTTCGACAGGCTTAAGTTCTGTCATATCTGCACCGGGTTTGGGCAGACTGGATTCATCGCTCATGTTAGCTGCTGCCTCTAAGGGATACCTTAGCCATTAACAGGCACTCCTGCACGTACGATGCAGGAGCGCCTGGAGGCAATTTCCTTGGGCCTGTGTTGTGTGTCCTTTTGGTCTTATCATTGTCTATCCTTTTACAGTTACCACTTACGCTCTGGCCTTGTTAGCTCAGTTCAGCTGGATACACTAATTGCTATCTGTTTTTGGCGATGCTAGAAATTGCCACGTCTCTACAATAGTATCAGGGTTCAGTGATACGCTGGAGATGCCTTGTTCCATTAGCCAATAAGCCAGATCAGGGTGATCAGATGGACCTTGGCCACAAATGCCTACGTATTTGTTTTGCTTGTGTGCAGCTTTAATAGCCATGGCCAGCAATCTCTTTACAGCCTCGTCGCGTTCGTCAAACAAATGAGCTACCAAGCCGGAATCTCTATCTAGGCCCAGAGTCAATTGTGTGAGATCGTTTGAGCCTATGGAGAAGCCATCGAAGCGTTCGAGAAATTCGTCTGCCAATATGGCGTTGCTGGGTACTTCGCACATCATAACCACGCGTAAGTCTTCTTTGCCTCTCTCAAGGCCATTGTCTATCATCAGAGCCAGTACTTGATCTGCCTCGTCTAGTGTTCTGACAAACGGCACCATGAGCTCAACGTTCTTGAAGCCCATGACTTCACGTACTCTCTTGAGAGCGCGGCATTCGAGCTCAAAGCAATCCTGGAAAGAGGATGAGAGATATCTGGATGCGCCGCGAAAGCCGATCATTGGATTCTCTTCGTCAGGTTCAAATAACTGACCTCCCACCATATTGGCGTACTCATTGGATTTGAAGTCTGATAGGCGAACAATGACTGGATGGGGAGAGAATGCGGCAGCTAGTGTGGAGACACCTTCGACAATTTTTTCCACATAGAAACTCACAGGATCTGCATAGCCTGCAGTACGTTCATCGATCTTCTTTCTAATATCCTCAGGCATCGAGTCGTAGTTGAGTAGCGCCTTCGGGTGTATGCCAATCGTATTGCTGATAATAAATTCTAGGCGAGCAAGACCAATCCCGTTGTGCGGTAACTGGCTGAAACCAAAAGCACGCTCGGGGTTACCCACGTTCATTGTGAGTTTGAATGGCAGTTCGGGAAGATTGCCCAAGTCGGTCTGTGAGATAGTAAATTCAAGATTACCGTCGTAGATGTAACCTGTGTCGCCTTCGGCACAACTTACAGTAACAGTGCTGCCATGAATAAGATTTGCAGTGGCATCGTTGCAGCCCACAACAGCGGGAACGCCAAGTTCACGTGCAATGATGGCAGCGTGGCACGTACGCCCCCCACGGTTTGTCACTATAGCGGCTGCACGTTTCATCACAGGTTCCCAGTCAGGGTCAGTCATATCAGTGACCAGCACATCGCCATCTTGTACGCTGCCTATGTCATCTAGCGAGCTCACTACACGCACGGTTCCAGAACCTATTCTCTGACCAATACTGCGGCCAGTCACTAGTACTGATGCTCTGTGATCGGCAAGTTGATATCGGGTAATAACGTTTTTGTTGGTACGCGATTCAACGGTTTCTGGACGGGCTTGTAATATGTAGAGCTGATTGTCGATTCCATCCTTGCCCCATTCGATATCCATGGGGCGGCCATAGTGGTTTTCTATGGTGGCAGCCATTGTGGCCAACTTTGTCACGTCTTCATCGCTCAGAGATAACTTCATTTGGTCAACGACGTCGACATCTATGGTCTCTACAGCTGTTGTGGTGCCATAGATCATTTTTATGCGTTTTTCACCTCTATTGCGTTTGAGAATGGCAGGTCTGCCAGCCGCTAGCGTCGGCTTGTGTACATAGAATTCGTCTGGGTTTACTGAACCCTGAACCACGCACTCTCCCAAACCCCAGGATGAAGTGATGAACACAGCGTCGGAGTATCCTGATTCGGTATCTATGGAAAACATGACTCCACTGGCACCCACATCGCTTCGCACCATGCGTTGTATGCCGGCAGATAGCGCTACATCAGCATGTGCAAAACCTTGATGAACACGATATGAGATAGCACGATCGTTGTATAGAGAGGCATACACCTCGCGTATACGAACCAATACATCTTCCAGTGTTTGAACGTTGAGAAAGGTCTCTTGCTGGCCGGCAAAAGAGGCCTCTGGCAAATCTTCTGCGGTAGCGGAGGATCGTACTGCCACTGATACCTCGCCATTAGAGGCTTCAATCATGCTCTGATAGGCCTCGCTGACAGCTACGATGAGTTTTGGTGGCAACGGTTCATCAATAACCCACTGACGGATCATGGCGCCCGTGGATGTCAGTGCCTGCATATCGTCGGTATCAAGGTTATCCAAGGCATCGTTAATTTTCTTTTCGAGGCCTCCAGCTTGCAAGTGTTCCCGAAACGCATCAGCGGTGGTAGCAAAACCATCAGGTACGCTGATACCTGCGTTGTTCAGATTGGCGATCATTTCGCCCAGTGAGGCGTTCTTGCCTCCAACAACGGGAACATCGTTCATTCCCAGATCTTTGAACCACAAAATATATTGAGTCATATTCACTCCATTATTGTTAGGCTGGTGTTGCCAATATGCTCAGCGCGATACAGCTGCTTCGAGGCGTGGATAGTTCGTTGGATTAGGGGTTGTTCGATACTTCAGTTCGTTTTCAATCCAACATTGTCAGGTATTTAACTTGCAGTATATTTTAATTACAGTGCTTCTATTTACGTGCCCCTAATTGCAGCATTTGATAGTCGAATTTAGGAAAATCATGCCAAACACTATAAAAAGAACTGCATTTATTGTATCTGATAGAACCGGCCTAACAGCTGAGGCTATGGCGCATAGCTTATTGAGCCAGTTTCCTACTATCGACTTCCAGATAGAGACATTTACTTTTATTGATAATAATGACAAAGCGCGTGAGGTTGTCAGGCGTTGCCAGAGTATCTTGCAAGAACACGGCCTAGGTCCTATGGTGTTTCTGACCATGGTTAACGATGAACTACGTTCACAAATCACCAGTGCGGGTGTTGAAGTTTTTGATTTGTTTGAAACCTTTATTGGGCCAATGGAGACGCGACTGGGAGTTAAGTCTTCGCATACTATTGGTAAGTCACATGGGGTTCAAGACGAAAACGCGTATACCTCGCGTATTGCTGCTATGCATTTCGCCATGCAAACAGATGATGGTATGGATAGCGATTACTACCGTAAGGCCGACCTTATCATTGTGGGTGTATCACGTTGCGGCAAGACGCCAGCGTCATTGTACATGTCATTGCATTATGGACTTTATGTGTCAAATTACCCATTGACCGACCACGAGCTTGAGTTCAAGCGATTGCCGAAAGAACTTACTGCTTATCGCGAGAAATTGTTTGGATTGACGATTGATCCACATCGGTTGCTACAAATACGCCAACAACGCTATAAAGGCTCAACTTACAGTGACGCCACAACTTGCATGCGTGAAATCGCTCAGGCTGAGAGTATTTTTCGTACAGAAAAATTGCCCTATCTCAACACCACAAGCATGTCGGTAGAAGAAATAGGTGCAATGATTGTCAACAAAACCAAGCCTGTAAAGCGCCTGTAGCTTCCCCGTACATTGCGTCATCCCCACAAAAGTGGGGATCCATGGTTCGGAAGAGCATAGATTCCCGCCTGCGTGGAAATGACGGGTCTCACCAAGCCAATCAGACTGAGGCCCCTTGTTTATTTAGGTTGATCAACATAACGAAGGTAGGGCTTCACTTTGCGAAACCCTTGTGGGTATTTTTTGTTGGCTTCTTCGTCTGACACGGCCGGGATGATGATCACCTCGTTGCCATCCGTCCAGTTGGCAGGTGTAGCCACTTGGTGAAGGGCTGTGAGCTGCATTGAATCGATCACGCGCATAATTTCATCAAAGTTGCGACCTGTCGTCATTGGATAGGTCATGATCAATTTGATTTTCTTGTCTGGCCCGATGATATAAACCGCACGCACGGTAGCATTTGTTGCTGCTGTGCGACCTTCGGAGGTGCCAGATACGTCTGTCGGAAACATGTTGTAGGCTTTGGCCACCGCCAAGTCGGTGTCGCCGATCATGGGGAAATTAACCTTGGCGCCTTGTGTTTCGTGAATATCGTCTGCCCACTGCGCATGATTTTCCACGGGATCGATGCTAAGCCCAATGACCTTGCAGTTGCGTTTTTCGAATTCGGGCATCAGATGAGCAACCGTACCAAGCTCCGTGGTGCATACCGGCGTGAAATCTTTGGGGTGAGAGAATAACACTGCCCAGCCACCACCAATCCAATCATGAAACGAGATTTCACCTTGTGTTGTTTGTGCAGTGAAATCAGGTGCTAAGTCGTTGATTCTCAATGACATGTTTTTTACATCCTAATCAGAGTTTAACGGTAATTAAAAGTATAACGCCTAAAGATATATTTCGTGCTGTCGATCACAACATCAACAAGCAATTTCTTCAGGTTGTGCTCCATTGCCGATTCCAGTTCTTCAATATTGTTTCTATTTGTTATTGCTGGCTAGCAGTGGCAGCGCGCTGTCTTCTTGGAGTCCATTAGTCACTGAGGGTGACATTGTGGTGGCTGAGCGCCTTACTGCCCGTTCTGTAGCTACAGGTGAGGACAGTCAGCTATGGGCAGCAGGGGTCATTCCCTACAGTATCGACAACACGCTTCCCGACGCAAGCATTGCAGCTATTGAAGTGGCTATTGCGCGATGGAACGCTGTGCCAGGAATTAGTCTGCGACCTTTGAACAATAGTGAGGCTTTAGCCGCATTTTCCACTCGCGATGCGGTGGAATTTGTTGCTGGCGAATTTTGCGCCTCCTGGGTGGGCAGGCGTGGGGGCACACAAAAACTATGGGTATCTCCACAGTGTTCTGTTGGTGGTGTCATGCACGAAATTGGTCACCTTGTCGGTTTTGAGCACGAGCACACGCGTCGTGATCGCGACCAGTACATTCAGATTCATTGGGAAAATATCGACACCTCCAAGACACACAATTTTGACTTCGCACCCATTGGGGCAGAGGTCATCGGTGAATACGATTACGCCTCAATCATGCACTACGGCGTACTTAATTTCTCCAACAACGGACTACCTACTATCAGTCGGCTTGATGGTTCAAACGAGGAGATAGGGCAGCGTCGGCGATTGAGTCAGGGTGATTTGCATGCCGTGCAAACTTTGTATAGCACCGATCTTTCCCTAACACTACAGCAAGACAGCGATTTGGATGTACTCGAAATCTACGTGAGCAATGAGTCGGTTCGTGGAGCACATGGGGTGTCTATTAATGTTCCAGATAGTGGATTGTCTGAATCATGGAATACACAGCTACTCAATGACAACTGGACATGCGCTAGCGCCTCCGTCGAGACGGTGACCTGCACGATAGATCGGCTGCCCGGTGGTGCTGTTGAGCGACTGAGTTTGCCATTGACGCAAGATCAAAGTACTCACTATATTGAGGTGTCGTTGAGTTCCCTAACGCCAGATCTTGACCCTGGCAACAACGTCAGCAGAATCGTGATGGATACCGCTACCGATGAGCCTATGCAGGACCCTCCACAACAGGTTGTTTCAGCGGTAGCGCTTGCCGCATCGGTAGACAGCAAACTGCCGATACAAAATGACGGTGACGCTCAGGTGGTGACAGGCGCGATCGACGGGCTGTTCATATCGATGGTTGGTCTTTTTCTGGTGTTATTCAACCGGAAAGCCGGTAGCTGGGTCAATGACCGGCGCGTTTTGGACTTCCCCAGCAAGGTTGGGCAGGTTGGCGTCTGCGCGGGCAGCACCTGCAACTTCTCTAGCTTGAGCGTTGCGGTTAGGATCGCGTAGCGCAGCCGGATCGACAACCTCTTGCCGCTGTGTGATCTGTTCTTCAACGATAACTGCTTCGGCCGGAGAGCCGCTGGGTAGGAACTGCTCTGAATTACCCCCGCTGGAGGCAGAATCTCCCATCATCAATACCAACTCGATAATCTTTTGCTCTCGCGAATCGCGAACGAGCATATTATTAGGACTGAGTTTGACCAGCGCTTTTTCCAGCGGCTCCTCGATGATGTCCAGATTGACGCGAGCTTCGGTATTGCCTGTGACAACGACACTAATGCCTAAAGATTCACTAATTTCCGCGGCTAGTTCACTGGCTGATACGTTGTTTGCTCGCACCGACAGCAGCCCATTGGCTGACTCTATTTGCACGTTACCCTGAGCGAAAACTGCATTAGAATTTGCCACAAACAAAAAGGTAATGCCAATCAGAGCAGTGAATTTGTTGAGATGTTTAAGCATCAGCGTGTTTTCGTGAAGCCTGTGTCGGAGATGTCAATGGTACGTCCTTCTGACAGGCTGCACATGTCATCTTGGAAAGTTATGCATAGAGTTTAGGTCTAAAAGTGTTGGCTATATCACGCACGCAATACGGCTATGCTTACCGCCATGCACAATGCCACCGCCGAGCAGCGCTTTTCGATCTACTATGCTGCCCTGTTTAGCAGTATTGGCGCGGTTGCACCGTTCGCTGCCGTGTGGATGGATCACGTGGGAATTTCGGCCTCGATGATTGGCCTTATTGTCGCAGCACCCTCTGTGGCGATGTTACTCACCACGTTTGCGATAGGCCGATGGGCAGATGGCCTTGCTGATAGGCGCCAAGCTATTGTTGTTGGAAACTGGCTGATTCTGGTTGTGCAGCTTGCTTTGTTTGTAATTACCGATGCAACGTGGGTGTTGCTGGTTTGGTTGGTTTCAGGCGTTGCCATGCATGCCATGATTCCCATTACCGACGCAGCTGCGTTAAGCGTGACTCAAAGGCATGGTAGCGACTATGCGCGCGTGCGGATGTTTGGTTCAATCGGGTTTGTCTGTGCGCTCACCTTGGCAGGCGGTGTTTACGATAGTTTGAGTATCGGTGTTTTTGTGGCTATCTTGCTGACAGTGAACACACTGCGCTTGGTATCGGCATGGTACTTACCCGACATGTCACAACTTTCAATGGATAAGCTGGCCACTCATAAAGTGGATAACACCACGAGCGCAGAAAGCTCGGGCTTCAATCCGATATATCAACCTGGCATGTTATTGACCTTGCTCGGTGGAGCGCTTATCAATGCATCCCATGCGATGGTAAACACGTATGGCATTCTTCTGTGGACTCAACAGGGCTTATCTGAATTGGTCGCCAGTTTGGCAGTAGGTATCGGTGTAGTGATTGAAGTAGGTTTGATGTGGTGGTTCCGGTCGTTAACTGGCAACTTGTCCGCTCGAGCATGTTTGTTACTGGCTGCTGCATGCGGTCTGGGTCGCTGGATACTACTGGCCAGTGATCCGTCGATTACAGTCCTGTTTGGTGCGCAGATGCTTCATGGGGTGACGTTTGGCCTGACGTTTCTCTCCTGTGCCAATTTTATTGCCGGGCGAGTTCCGGAACGCTCTGCCGCGCGTGGCCAGAGTTTACTGGCAATATTGACAACGGCATGTATGGCCATTGCCACCTATCTTAGTGGCCAGTTATTTGATGAATGGGCGGCTAAGCTCTATTGGATAATGGGTGGTCTATGTGTATTGGCTATGTTTGCCATTGCCGGTAGCTATCGATTCAAATTCACCGATAATCAAGTAGCCTAGAGGTTTCTTTACGCGCAGAGCTTGGCGAACATCCAAAGTGTTTGGCAAAGCTACGGCTAAAATGTGCACCACTAACAAATCCACAATTATCAGCAATGCTAGTTATCGATTCGCCACTTTGTAATAGCATTTGATGGGCACGGTTTAGGCGTAGTTCCATATAGTAACGGGCCGGACTTGTATTAAAGTGTTGCTGAAACATTCTTTCAAGGGCGCGCTTTGAGACACCAAGATGGGCAGCCATGTCATCACGACTCAGTGGTTCGTCGAGGTTATTGCGCATTAGTTGTAGTGCGCGTTGAAGTCTAGCTGGAATGAGAGCAGGTGCTAATTCGTGCACCGGCGTATTGTGATCGGGTGTCTGGTCGCCATCGGCTTTTAGAATATGTCGTACCGCACTCACAGTGTCACCGCCATGAAGACGTTGAATCAGTAAGAGCATAAGTTCAAAACTGCCGTTTGGCCCTGCCGCTGATAAGCGGGTTCTATCGAGGACCATTGAGTCGCTGCGTATTAACAAGCTGGGAAAATTACTGCGAGCATAACCGTGATCGTGTCGATGTAGTGTGCAAGCAAACCCTGTCATTAACTTCGCGTGTGCTAAAGCGATAACGCCGTTCCAGAGTCCGCCTATTAAAGCGCCTGATTTGTCAGCTGCAACTAAAAATCGTGTCAATTGAGTATCAGGGTGTAGCGCGCAACGGTAGCCGCCACAAACAATCAATAGGTCGGCCACAAAGGGCTTGTCAGCACAGGCGTGATGGTCGGCCTTGATGGTAATTGACAGGTCGCTGATTACAGGCTCCTGAGTAAGGCTCACTGTGGATAATGAAAACCGTTCTTGCTCTAGCACCAGATTGGCTGTGGTCAGTGCATCCGCAGCGGCGGCAAACGCCAACAGAGAAAAATGCGGTTGGACGAGAAACAGAACTTTGACGGTGTCTTTCATACTGATCACAATAGCGCCTAGGTCACAAAGAAGTGACGCTTTGAGTTACATTTGGCGCTGATGGGCAAGTATTGTACGCTTGCAGTCAGGCGTGGAGGTGGGTGAACTTGCACAATGACTCCCTCAGAGTTGTCCGCCGCTGGTAAGTATGAATATGGGTCGATTTTCAGGATTTGGATTGGTCAAACAGGCCTTTCGCCACCAGGAACACTGGCAGCGAATGTGGCGCAATCCTAAGCCCAAAAAACACTACGATATCATCATTGTTGGAGGTGGTGGTCATGGTTTGGCAACGGCATTTTATCTTGCCAAAATGCATGACAAAATCAACGTGGCAGTCATTGAGAAAGGCTGGATAGGTGGTGGTAACACAGGGCGTAATACGACCATTGTGCGCTCCAATTACCTGTGGGACGAAGCGGCTCATCTTTACGAGCATGCCATGAAGCTATGGGAAGGTTTGTCCCAAGAGCTTAATTACAACGTGATGTTCTCTCAGCGTGGTGTCATGAATCTTGGTCACACCTTGCAAGATATGCGCGATATCAATCGCCGCGTTAATGCAAACCGGCTTAACGGTATCGACGGCGAAGTGCTCGATGCGCAAGGGTGTGCCGAAATAGTACCCATCATGGATTGTTCGGGCAGCACTCGTTATCCGGTACTTGGGGCATCTTGGCAGCCGCGTGCTGGAGTAGCACGCCATGACGCCGTTGCTTGGGGCTATGCAAGAGGTGCAGATAGCTACGGCGTTGATATCATCCAACAAACCGAAGTCACCGACATCATTATCGAGGACGGTGCAGCTGTAGGTGTGCAGACGCCGCAGCATGGTGTTATCAAAGCGGATCGAATCGGCTGTGTGACCGCTGGCAACTCGAGCGTGTTGGCAGGCTACGCAGGTTTTGAATTGCCGCTGGAATCACACCCCTTACAGGCGTATGTGTCCGAACCCATAAAGCCGATACTCGACACGGTGGTAATGTCCAACGCTGTGCATGGGTATATGTCGCAGTCAGACAAAGGTGATCTCGTCATCGGAGCGGGTATTGATGGTTATGTCGGTTATGGGCAACGTGGTTCTTTCCCTGTTATTGAGCACACTATGCACGCCATACTGGAGTTGTTTCCGCAGGTGTCGCGCGTGCATATGAATCGCCAATGGGGAGGCATCGTTGACACCACGCCAGACGCCTGTCCTATTATTTCAAAAACCCCTGTAGAAAATTTATTCTTCAATTGTGGCTGGGGTACTGGAGGTTTTAAGGCAACCCCGGGTTCTGGGCATGTGTTTGCAGATTTACTGGCCAATGGTGAGCCAAATAAATTGGCAAAGCCGTTTAACTATTGGCGTTTTCATGATGGCTCATTGATTGATGAGCATGGCGCTGCTGGTGTTGCACACTAGTGTTTTTTATTCCCCACGCATTACGCGTCGTTACTAAAGTGTATTTGTCATGTTTCTGATTCATTGCCCGTACTGCGAAGAACATCGAGAAGAAGAGGAGTTTCATGCGGCTGGGCAGGCTCATATGCCTAGGCCCCTAGATCCTGACTCCCTTAGTGATGAGCAGTGGGCTAACTGGCTGTATTACAGAAAAAATCCTCGCGGTGAGCATCGAGAGCTTTGGGTGCATGCTGCGGGTTGTGGAAAATACTTCAATGTGTTGCGCAATACCCAAACGTATGAAATCTACGCCACTTATAAATCAGGTGAAATGCTAGAGATGTCAGGCCCCACTACTGTGACAGCAACGGGTTCTGTGCTTAATTTTAGCAAGGCTCATGCTTCAAGCCAAACGGATCGTAAGCCGGGTAAGAGCTCATGATGACGCAAGCGCAGCTGAAAATTCAGCAACGTAATCGCCTGACAACTGGCGGCAGAATTAATCGTGAAAAGCCTCTTATGTTCACATTCGCCGGTAGGCGTTTAATGGGCTACGAGGGGGACACTGTTGCATCTGCTTTACTCGCTAACGGCGTTGATATTGTTGGCCGTAGTTTTAAATACGGCAGACCACGTGGCATCATGACCGCTGGTGTTGAAGAGCCCAATGCAGTGCTGCAGATCGGTGGTACTAAAGGCACCACCATACCTAACGTAAAAGCCACCGAGCAAATGCTCTACAACAAGTTAGCCTGTCGTCCGGTCAATGGCTGGCCAAGTGCTGAATTTGATTTAATGGGTGTATTCGGGCGAATCGGTGGTGAACTGATGACGCCAGGGTTCTACTATAAAACGTTCATGTGGCCAAAGTCGCAATGGGAGACTTATGAAAAATTCATTAGAAAAGCAGCAGGTCTAGGCAACAGCCCAGAGGTGCCTGATGTTGATTTGTACGATCACATGAACAGACATGCTGATGTTTTAGTGGTTGGTGCGGGGCCAGCGGGATTAACTGCCGCATTAAGTGCAGCGCGCAGTGGCTCAAGAGTGCTCATCGCCGATGAGCAACACGAATTCGGTGGGTCCTTGTTATTCTCTAACGAGACTATTGATGGCAAGCCAGCGATGCAATGGGTTATGGGTGTGGTTGAAGAGTTACGCGCTAATCCTCGAGTGACAATGCTGGACCATGCCACAGTGAATGGTTATCACGATCACAATTTTTTAACGATCAGCGAACGGTGCACTGATTACCTCGGCGATCATGCACCACGTGGCAAGGTTCGCCATCGAATGCACAAGGTGCGTGCAGGTAGTGTGGTGCTGGCTACAGGTGCGCACGAGCGCCCATTAGTGTTCGCTAACAACGATATACCTGGTTGTATGGTTGCTTCTAGCGTGTCGCATTACATTAATCGATTTGCCGTAGTGCCGGGCGAGCGTCTGGTTGTCATGACATGTAACGATGGCGGCTATCAATGTGCACTTGACTGGCACGATGCGGGCCGTACGGTTGTGGCTATCGTAGATAGTCGAAAAGCGCCTGATGGCACCTCGGTAGAACAAGCTGCTGAGCGTGGCATTAAAGTCATCACAGGATCTGCTGTTATTGAAGCACAAGGTAAGAAACGAGTGCATGCTGCGCTTGTCACACCTGTGAATGCTGCAGCCAGTTTTGTCACCGGCGATTGTCAGTACCTGTACTGCGATACGATTGCCAGCAGCGGTGGTTGGAGTCCGGCGGTGCATTTGTCTTGTCACACCGGTAGCCGTCCGGTTTGGTCGCAAGAGGTACTGGGCTTCGTACCTGGTTTAACCACTGAGCAACGGTGGACAGCAGGTGTACTTACCGGCAAGGTATCACTGTCTGATGTGCTTAGCGACGGTATAACCGCAGGAACCGATGCGGCAAATGCTGCAGGCTTTACGGGTGCATCGGGCTATGTTGCGCCGTCGGTATCTACTGACAATCAAGTGGTGTGTGATGCGCAAGAGATGTATTTGCTACCTCACACTAAACCTAGTAGCCGTGCGCCTAAGCAGTTTGTCGACATGCAAAACGATGTGACAGCTGCGGGCATCGAGATGTCCACCCGCGAGGGCTTTGAATCAATCGAGCACGTTAAGCGCTACACCGCTTTGGGTTTTGGTACTGATCAAGGTAAAACTGGCAATATCAACGGCATGGCCATTGTTGCTAAGGCCTTAGGTAAAACTATTGAACAAACGGGCACCACGGTATTTCGGCCTAACTACACACCGGTGAGTTTTGGTGTTGTCGCAGGTGCACATACGCGTGAGCTGTTTGATCCGCAGCGGTTCACTGCCATGCATGAGTGGCACCTGAAAGCCGGTGCTGAATTTGAGAGTGTAGGGCAGTGGATGCGTCCTTGGTATTACCCACAAGGCGAAGAGACAATGCAAGAGGCTATCGCTCGCGAGCAGCTAGCCGTGAGAGCCAGTGTAGGTTTTCTTGATGCATCAACGCTTGGTAAAATTGATATACAAGGGAAAGATGCACGTGAGTTTCTGGGTCGTGTGTATACCAATGCCTGGGCTAAGTTAAAACCGGGTTTTTGTCGTTATGGTTTGATGTGTGGCGAAGACGGCATGGTTATGGACGATGGTGTTACTGCTTGTCTTGCAGAAAATCACTTTCATATGACAACGACCTCGGGTGGTGCTGCCAGAGTGATGTCCTGGCTTGAAATCTACCATCAAACAGAATGGCCTGAGATGGAAGTGTTTTTTAATAGCGTGACCGATCACTGGGCAACCATAGCCATTGCTGGCCCCAATGCGCGAAAGCTGTTGGAAAAGCTGACTGATGCTGATGTGAGTGCAGAGAATTTTAAGTTTATGCAATGGATTGATGCAACAGTCGCTGGCGTGCCTGCACGTGTGTTTAGAATTTCATTTACGGGTGATTTATCGTTCGAGGTCAACGTTGCATCACACTATGCTTTGGCAGTATTGGAGGCATTGGTTGAGGCTGGCAAGGAATTCAATCTCACACCTTACGGCACTGAAACCATGCACGTGCTGCGTGCAGAGAAGGGCTTTATCATTGTTGGCCAGGACACCGATGGCTCCATGACGCCGCATGATATTAACCATGGTTGGGCAGTTGTAGATAGCAAGCCATTTAGCTATCTAGGTAAGCGTGGAATGAACAGAGCCGATTGTTTACGATCTGATCGCAAGCAGCTAGTGGGTTTGATGACCACTAACCCGCAAGTGACGTTACCTGAGGGTGCACAAGCGGTGCGAAACCCCAATGAGGCTATCCCGATGACGATGGTCGGGCATGTGACCTCAAGTTATCATAGTGCGTTTCTTGGTCGGACGATAGCCATGGGTGTGATAAAAGATGGCCTCAACAGAATGGGAGAGAAGGTCTATTTCCCTCTACGCGATGGCACAACGGTTGAGGCAGTGATCTGTTCTACCGTATTTCTTGATCCTGACGGCGCGAGGCAGAAAGTATGAGTGAGTCTGACAATATCGTTGTAATGGATCAGTTTTCAAAAAACATTGATGCTAGTACTGCTTCAGTTGTACATACTGGTCAGTTGAATGTTGATGCCTCTGATAATGGTGCAAATAGCAAAGCTCACGTGCGTTTAGCTGAGCAGCCTGTTGCCGGGCTACTCATGTTGCGTGCGAGCAGTGAAGAGCAAATGGCAGCCCTTGGTGCTGCGTTACAAACTCACTGCGGTGTGGCCTTAGCGTCACGCTTAGCATCGAACACATCGGGTGATTATTGCGTTCGTTGGATGAGCCCTGATGCGTGGTTGTTATCGTGTCCTTTGTCCGATGCATTTAGCATTGAGCAAAAATTACGCGGTGTAGTGAGTGGACACGTCGCCATTGTACAAATCTCAGGCGGGTATTCGGTGTTTGAACTCAGTGGTGCCAAAGCACTTGAGGTGCTACAAAAAAGCTCAGGTTACGATACACATCCGGACAATTTTCCCGTTGGCAAAGTGGTCAACACCACATTTGCCAAAGCACAAATCACGATACGAGCAGTACAAACTGGTGACGAGGCCAGCTACGAGTTAATCGTGCGCCGAAGCTTCAGTGACTACATCTGGATTTGGCTGCAACGGGCGTCTTATGAATATGGACTGGACTCGGTAGGCGGCTAGCTTGGCGCTTACCGACTAGAGGAAGCCGCTAGCGGGTAATCAGCAAGCATTAAAATGCTACCGGGCGAACCAACTTCAGTACTCTTTTTCTAGATTCTTCATCAATCAAGGTGTTCTTCCCGTAGCTTTGAAGTATTTCATTCATAGCTTTTATATGTGGCATGAGCAGATCTTTATCTTTATTTTTTACAGCAAATTGATTTATCGTTCTTAGTAGTGCTACAGATGCACTATTTAAGCTATTGTTTTGTCTTGGTGTCGGATTATCATGTGGCGTCGCCAAGCCTAGTTTTTCAATAACGCTCTGCACCACATCACCTTTGTATTCTAGTGCCAAGACGCTACTTTCACCAAACAGTGCTTGGCAGTCGGTGACGAAGCCTTGATAATTTAAATGTTGCGAAAACCAATGAATATCAAGCATTTCAGCAAAGCTTAAATTACTTCCATAGCACTGATTACCTTCAATTTTTGGATTGCGAATACACTGCTTGTAATAGCTTTCAATAAATTCAAGCGGATCACGAAACCACACCCATATTTCTGTATCGAAAAGAGTGCTTAGTTCGGCTAAGAGAGCTTTAGACTCATCTGGAAAATCCCACCAGTAATTGTAGATACCTTCAGAAGACAGAAGGATGGTGTGCGTAGCCATGTCCACTTGAGACAAAATGTTTTTGAAATTTTCGAGAAAATGCAGCGTATGTGCTGTTACCAAATTCTTTTCAAACCATTGATGCTTCGGAGCAAACGGATTAGTAATTTTTTGTGTGTTATGCGGAAACAACAAACCCTTGCGCCTCAGTTTCCCTTGCTTTCTATTAAGATAGGTTTGCAAACTGGTTGTTCCGGTTTTCGGCGTACCTGCATGCAAGATCAATTTTAATTTCAGTGCCCTTTGCTGCTCTATTGGTTGTAATAACTCAGTCAGTTCTTGAGTGAAATGGTTAGTTGAATTTCCCATAACAACAGGTTAGCAAGCTTCAAGGCTTGGCGGTGAACTGATGTGCTACAGCTAGCTACTATAGGCTACGGCAGGTAAGCTTATTAAGCGGTGGCGGCTGACCCCGCACAAGCGGCCGCGGCTGTTTAAGCAGACACGCTGATCGTACACGCAAAAGAATGACATTTAAACTTCAACCATTGATGCGCAGAAACTGGCTGATACAACGGGAGGACAGCTCTTCGTAATTGAGGGTGTCAATCACATATAGAAGGAGGCGCCTGCGAGTAGTAGCCAGAGTGTTCAGAATGCCATTTATCTGATAGTGGTCGCATAATGAACACTATAGAAAGCGGTAATTAAACCGGCTCGTAAATGACATTTTATTGTAGCCTGTACCGGTTAATTGCGGGATAGTTACTATGAACCTAACAGCACTTTCTTTAGCGACAGCTACAATTCTACTAACTGTTGCTTGCAGCTCTGACAGCAATAATTCTGCAATAGATGATTCTGGTTTAGTCATCGTCGATGGTTCACCTGCTGATGACAACACCACCAATCCAAGCCTACCGTCAGTCCCACTAGATGACATTCGAGCACAGGTGCTTAGTGAACTAGCAGGGTATCAAAGTGAATCTTTAGCAGAATTAATGTACGAACTTGCTACCAATATAGAAGCAACGACAACCAGTGTTCAATTGCCAGGTACAGTTGTTGAAACTGAGGTTGTTTCGTTTACCGACCCTAGTACACGTAACAGCTTTGACTGCCAGTTCGGTGGCACCATGGTTAGAGTTAGTGACAGCATCCGTGAGAGCTTAGGCGGCCCGACATCAGAAACTAATAGATATGAATTATATGAATTTGACCAATGTATTACAGCTATAAGTGGTGGCTCCCTAGCTGACGGAAATTATGAGTTAAACGGTAGCTATACTTATGAAACTTTCATACGGTCCAGCTCAGGTGGAAGCTTTCGAAATACTGTTGCTACGTGGGATGCTTTTAAACTTCAACAAGTGGATGGAGTTTCTTACGAGTTAATTGGATCACTGACGCTTGGATTGCTAACAAATTCAGCATCGGCTGAAACCACCCGAGATAGCCAGATCCTTCGCTATTTAGAATCAAGTGGTGATATGACAACAGTTGAGTTTGTTGACGTGGAATTCCATCAACAAAGACGGCCGATATTTATTGGGGGAAGTGTTCAAGGCCAGAGAGAAGTTCGGATCAATGGCGCATACACTGGCCCACTGTCTCAAGGCGAGACGCTGCAGGTAAGCACCGACACTGACTTCACAGAGTCAATTTCTTCAAACGTTGAATTCACTGAGCCGCTTACTGGAAACTTACAAATTACTTCAAGTGATGGCGGTGTGCTTACCATGACCGCCAACGGGGCTCTGGCAATTAGCTTTCTTAGTGCCGATGGGACAACAATTGAATCAACTCTCGAAGAACTTCCTGTTTTTGACTTACTTGGGCCCGGTTGCATACCTGGTGGAGACTTTTTCGATACTATCGAGATTGAATCTTGCTCATTTTAGAGTGATGCAAAATCTTACAAAATGCGCAGAAAAACATTGGACCGTAGACAGCTTGGAACAGAAATAAAGCCAACGTTATAGGAAATTCCACCATGGCCGCACTAAGATAGTTACGAAGTTATCTTCGACGCAGGTCTAACATAGCCTTGCAGCAAGCACTTGACCCTGCCACACAACCTAGCTGTCGCAAAAACGAGTATCAGTCTCCAGTGTTTCTTGTGCCAGATGTTAGCCGTACCAGTCAAATACTTTGTTGTAGACGTAAATTCAATGCTACACGAGCAGTTTGCGGCGGTGGGTTCAGCCGGTAGCGATATCAGCTTAATTCTGCAAAGTGGCGATATTTTTCGCCGTATTCTGTATAGCCTACAGATATAGAATTTTGCTCAGATTTTGCCCCTTGTACTGGGCGTGTCCAGCGCAATACGACGTGTATTACGCTGGGGCACGATGGTCACCTGACAGAGACCGCCTTTACAAAATATCAGGCAGGGGCATCTTCCTTAACTTCAATCCTTACCATTAAGTCCTTGGCATCGATCTGATCGCCAGCTTTAACTAGCATTTCGTCTACAACACCATCAATTTCACTGTAGATGGCTGTCTCCATTTTCATAGCTTCTATGGATAGCAGAATATCCCCAGCCGCAATACTCTGACCTGTTTTCACGTTCACGGTGGATACAACGCCTGGCATCGGTGCACCAACTTGAGCAGGGTTGCCTGCTTCAGCTTTGGCGCGTACCGCAGATGCGTTGGCGCTTTGTAGTCGGTCGGGTACTGCCACAGAGCGAGGTTGTCCATTGAGTTCGAAGAACACGCGCTTCATGCCTTTGTCGTTCACTTCGCCAATAGCAAGGCAACGAATGACCAGTGTTTTACCTTTCTCGATCTCTACGAAAATCTCACTTCCAGGTTCCATGCCGTAAAAATATACTGGCGTTGGCAAAGCACTGGTAGGCCCGTACGTGTCTTGTGCGGTGCGAAAATCTTTGAACACCTTAGGGTACATATTGTACGAGGCCAGTTCTTGCTCAGACACATCATGGCCAATAGTCTCCGACAGTTCCGATTTTACAGCTGGTAGGTCAGCGGCAGGCATTACAGCACTGGCTCGCTCTGATAGTGCAGTTTCGCCTTTAAGTACTTTATTTTTAATGCCTTCTGGGAAGCCACCAGGTGTCTGGCTTAGCTCACCACGCATCATGGATACAACTGAATCCGGGAAGGCGATGTCTGTATCAGGATGCTCCACATCATCGATCGTCATATCCTGACTGATCATCATCAAGGCCATGTCGCCAACCACCTTGGATGAAGGTGTCACCTTAACGATATCGCCAAACATTTGATTAACATCGCTATAGGCTTTGGCAACTTCATGCCAGCGAGAATCCAGCCCCATTGAATGCGCTTGCTCTTTTAAGTTAGTGAACTGTCCACCCGGCATCTCGTGTAAGTAAACTTCGGAAGCGGGGCCCATCAAGTCACTTTCGAACGCTGCATACTGGTTGCGCACTGCTTCCCAATAGAATGAAATTTGCTCGATAGTCTCACGACTCAAGCCTGAATCGCGCGGTGTGCCACGCATGGCTGCCACCAGTGATCCGAGACAAGGCTGCGAGGTAAGGCCAGATAAAGAATCCATGGCCGCGTCAATGGCATCAACGCCTGCATCAACCGCTGCTAAGGTTGTTGCTGCTGAAATACCGGATGTGTCATGCGTATGGTAATGAGTGGGAAGGCCTATCTCGTTGCGCAGTTCTTTGAAAAGCACTGTCGCTGCCGCAGGCTTCATCAGACCGGCCATATCTTTGATACACAGGATATGAGCACCGGCTTTTTCTAGCTCCTTAGCGAGATCGATGTAGTATTTGAGATTGTATTTTGATCGTCCCTTATCTAGCATGTCGCCGGTATAGCAGATCGACGCTTCACACAGTTTGTCTGCCTCGAGCACCGCGTCCATTGAGACGCGCATGTTATCTACCCAGTTGAAGCAATCAAACACACGGAACAAATCGATACCTGAGCTAGCTGCCTGCTTGATAAAATGCTGAACCACGTTATCGGGGTAGTTGGTATAACCTACACCGTTTGCTCCGCGAATTAGCATTTGTAGCAGGATGTTGGGTACACGCTCACGAATCATCTCTAAGCGCTCCCAAGGATCTTCAGTTAAGAAGCGCATGCTGACATCAAATGTTGCGCCGCCCCAGCATTCTAGGGACAAAAGCTCTGGTAGACCTTTGGCGTACGACTCACTGATATTAATAATGTCGTTAGTACGCATACGCGTTGCAAGAAGTGACTGATGTGAATCGCGCATGGTGGTATCGGTCACCAAGACATGTGGTGTATCACGTAGCCATTGTCCAAACGCCTTTGGACCAATCTCATCTAGGAGGTTCTTGGTGCCAGGCTTGATGTCATTGTCAAACCAAGGGGCTTTTGGTGCGAGTGCATTGATTCTGGGTTTGGGGCGATTGCGTGTTTCAGGATGTCCATTAACAGTGACGTCAGCCACGTACTTGAGTAGCTTTGTGGCGCGATCTTGCCTTCTAACTTGTTCAAATAAAGCTGGCGTGGTGTCAATGAACTGCGTTGTGTAACTGTTGTTACGAAAATTTTCGTGGCCGATAATGTTTTCGAGAAAGGTCAGGTTTGTGGCCACACCACGTATCCGAAACTCTCTTAGCGCACGATCCATACGCTTGATGGTCTCTTCTGGCGTTGGTGCCCAGGCAGTAACCTTTTCTAGTAGTGGATCGTAGAAGCGATTGATCACGGCGCCAGAGTAGGCGGTACCACCATCCAAGCGAATACCGAAGCCTGAAGCCCCTCGATAAGCGGTTATGCGTCCGTAGTCAGGTACAAAATTCTGCTCAGGGTCTTCTGTAGTGATACGACACTGCATGGCATGACCATTGAGCTTGATATCTTTTTGGGCAGGTACGCCAGATTCAGGTGAGCCGATGGGATGGCCCTCTACTAGGTGTATCTGTGCTTTGATAATGTCAATGCCTGTGACTTCTTCTGTCACGGTGTGCTCGACCTGTACACGCGGGTTTACTTCAATGAAGTAGAAAGCACCCGTGTCTATGTCCATCAGGAATTCGACAGTACCTGCGCCAAGGTAGTCGGTGGCATTGGCAATCTTTAGCGCATAGCTGCTCAGCTCTTCACGTTGTTCTGTACTCAAGTATGGTGCGGGTGCGCGTTCTACTACTTTTTGGTTACGCCGCTGAACGGTGCAATCACGCTCAAACAAATGCACGGCATTACCGTGCGCGTCACCCAGTATTTGCGCCTCGACGTGTCTTGCCCGCTCTACTAGTTTCTCTAAGTATATTTCATCTTTGCCGAAAGCGGCTTGTGCCTCTCGACGCGCTTCGTTGGATTGCTTCTCAAGCTCGTCTTCGCTGCGAATAGTTCGCATGCCACGACCACCGCCACCCCAAGATGCCTTGAGCATGATTGGATAGCCAATACTCGCGGCCATTTTTTTAATAGTGGGTAAGTCTTCTGGTAACGGCTCCGTTGCAGGTACGACAGGTACACCAGCTTCGATAGCTAAGTTTCGAGCAGCCACTTTGTTGCCAAGTCGACGCATGGTGTCAGCTTTGGGGCCAATGAAGGTTATGCCAGCAGCGTCACAAGCGTCAACAAACTCAGGACTCTCTGACAACAAGCCGTAACCGGGATGAATAGCATCGGCCCCTGACTGTTTTGCCACGCGTAGCACTTCATCGATGGATAGATATGACTCGATGGGGCCCATGGTCGCGTCAAGATGTGGGCCTGCACCTACTTGATAAGCCTCATCTGCCTTGAAGCGGTGCAATGCCAGCTTGTCTTCCTGTGCCCATATGGCAACGGTCTTGATCCCCAGTTCGTTGGCTGCTCTGAATATACGGATAGCAATTTCAGAACGATTGGCAACAAGGATTTTCTGAATGGACAAGACACTGACTCCTCAAATCATAAGATGCATACGATTCTACGCGTTCAAGCCGTACGCGTCATGAATCACGGTGTTTTGGCACTTTGCTTGGGAGTTAGTTAGTTAGTTAGTGGGATCTAGTCCGATATCAAAACGGAATTTGACCGTGACATTAAAGCCAACTGTACCGTCACCACTCTGGCTTCGCATGCCGATGTTGTATTCCTTGCGATCAATAACGAACTCACCACGCGCCACTTGCGTGTCTTCCTCGTTTGTTATCACCATAGGGAAGCTAACCTCTGTTGTGGTCTCTTTTATGGTTAGGTTGCCAACCACGGCAAGCGTACCATCATCGTTAGCGCTAATGGCAGTGGATTCAAAACGAGCCTCGGGGAAGCCTTCCGAATCAAACCAATCGGTGTCTGGCAGAGAACCTTCAACCTGTGCATTGTCGCTGGTTAAAGTGCCAGTTTGAACGACAGCTATAATAGAGCTGTTGGATGGGGTGGCGGTGTCGATAGTGGCCGTGACGGCGCTGTCGATAAACACTCCGGGTGTTTCAGAGCTGCTTACCAGGGCTATGAAACTGACTTCGCTTTCACCTGCAGCCAACAGGGCCGAATAGCGATCAATCGTGTTGTAGTAAAAAAGTCCTCCAGTGATCGCTAGGACAATGACAACGAGCCCAGCGATGTGGCGTTTGAAAGAGCGTGATGCTGTGTCAGGCGACATTCGCAGCAGCGTAGTGTCTTTGTCGACGAAGTGATGTTTGATTGCCGCCCCTGAATGAACAAGCAGGAGCACGATAAGAGCGTGGGAGGCAAGCTCATGATATTCGTGAAATGAGGCGGCAATAGCCTCTCTGTTAGCAAGCTCTGTAAACGGCGGTAAGTGGGGGATGGTGATGACATCGAACAACACGGTGTTAATGTTCAAAGGGGAGGCGGATACCATGATCCAGCCAGTAATGGGCATCGCAAACATCAATGCGTAGAGAATCCAGTGTGCAATGGATGCGCTTCGCTGCTGCCATAACGCAATTGAGCTTGGTTCAGCTGGAGGGCGATGCGTGAATCGCCATATAATTCTCAGCACCGACAAAGCAAGAACTGTGAGACCAAAACTCTTGTGCCATTGCGTAAGCGCGAAACGCACAGGCGAGTTTTCATCAAGGCTTGTCATGAATTTGCCGACGATCAGCAAACCTATTATGAATAAGGCAATGAGCCAGTGAAAAATCACAGCAACGTCGCTGTAGCGCTGTAGCGCAGAAGGTTTCGCAGCAGATGTCATTGGCAGGAGTCGCTCACAACGTTGAATGGATCGAAAGTAGGCGCCGCATCAAAGTTAATGAACGGCGCCTCGCACGAATCCTAAGCTGCAAATGCTAGCTTATAAAGAATTTGATGATCAGAAGATAAAATTACTCTGCAGCTTTTGTCATCTCGACTGACAGATTTAAGGCAATTTCATCACTCACTGGTGGAATACCACCCATACCAAATTCTGAACGCAGCACAGTACCAGAGGCATCGAGGCCGATCACTGGATCGCCGCTCATTGGGTGATTCATCGCAGCGTTAATGGAAATATTCAGCTCTACTGGTTTGGTGAATCCTTTGATGGTTAAATCACCGGTGGCTTTGTAAGCGCCATCGCCGGCACTTTCAATAGCGGTTGACTGAAACGTAATCTCAGGATTGTTCGCAGTATCGAACCACTTTTCACCGATCAAATGATCTTTCCAGATTTCTGAGCCAGAAATAATGCTGTTTGGATCAATCGTTACATTGATTGAGGACTGAGTTGGGTCTGCGTTGTCAAGATTCAGATCGACTGTAAAGTCATCGAAGCTTAGTGTTGGGTTCGACAGCCCTAAGTGGTTGTATTGGAAATTGATGTAGGCGTGAGTAGGATCCAGCTCATAAGCTCCAGAGGGTACGGCGCTTAAGTCCACCGCAGATGCTCCGCCAGACAATAGTGCGCTCGCAAGAATGGCGCTTGAGACGAAAGAGCTAGAAATTTTAACAAACGAATTCATAAAACGATCTCCATGAGGATTTTTTGGTACTGCCAAAGGTTGAACAACTGGGTTTTCAGCGAATGGACAACTGTTGTGTTGCTTAATCTAGACCCTCGCCTTAACTAAGCTTTGGTTGGCCAGTATTAGCAAATCTTGACCTTTACGTTGAGATTACTCTGTTGTATGACTTGCGAAGCAAAGCTGGTGACATTCGATAAAATAACAAGCTGTTGAGCTACGTGCCACTGAATGCTAGAGCATCAAACGTGTATTAGCTCAGGGTATTGAAAAGCTTATTGGAGTAGGCGAAGTCTTGGCCACGGCTGTACTCAGAAGTGATTTCGATCAGCGGACTTGGGCGTGCTGCCCAGTTCAGACGGGCAGAGACTATTCTGTTTTCTCAACAGTGCGCTATGGCGCGTCGCGGTAACAAGGAAAGCTTACTTCTGTTGCAATGCAATGTTGTTGAAATTGGCGCGCCCGGAAGGGTTCGAACCTCCGACCACCTGGTTCGAAG
>JALZWO010000172.1 GCA_023300375.1 Granulosicoccus sp.
AAGGTGGTGGTTACAGGCAACAAAGCCAAGAACAAGTTGTACCAGCACCACACAGGGTACATCGGCAATCTGAAAACAACTAACTTCGAGAAGCTTCAGGCGATCCATCCTGAAAGAATCATCGAGCTAGCGGTCAAGGGCATGTTGCCTAAAAATTCACTCGGCCGTGACATGTACCGAAAGTTACGTGTTTTCGCCGATGCTAAACACACGCACGAAGCGCAGCAGCCGCAAGTTCTGGAGCTTAAATAGTCATGGCAGCAACACAGTATTACGGTACAGGTCGACGTAAGTCGTCTACAGCACGAGTCTTCATGCGCTCGGGTAGTGGAACAATCACTGTCAACCAACTACCTCTCGACCAGTATTTTGGCCGAAAGACAGCTCACATGATCGTACGTCAGCCATTAGAGCGGACCGAGAATGTGTCAAATTTCGATTTCAACATCACCGTGAAAGGTGGTGGTGGAAGCGGGCAGGCGGGTGCGATCCGTTTAGGAATCTCGCGTGCATTGCTAGCGTATGACGAAACACTTCGCCCGGCACTTCGCGGCTCAGGCTTCCTGACACGTGACGCCAGAGAAGTCGAACGTAAGAAAGTCGGCCTGCGAAAAGCTCGTAAAGCAACTCAGTACTCCAAGCGATAGTTTATTGCTTGGTACGAACCGCCTAGGCGGAACACAGAGAGCCCCGCATGTCGGGGCTTTTTTCGTTCTACGTAACTGGTCGGAGCGTTCCCGATTTGCGTAACGATTACTCATTCTTTCTTTAAGTCACACTAGCGCACCGCTACCACCATGAACGCACCGCTCAATACTGACCCCACGCACTTGCCTAGTCAACAGACTGGCCAGTTGCGTGAAATTCCATACAACTACACATCGTTTTCAGATAGTGAAATAGCCTTACGCTACTTGGGCGAGTCTGGCTGGCAACTGATTCAATCGTTGCGAACAGAACGGCGTACTGGGCAATCTGCTCGCATGCTGTTCGAAGTGCTAGGCGATATCTGGGTCATAGATAGAAATCCGTTCATCCAAGAAGATCTTCTGGCCAACAAGCGCAGACAGGAATCCTTAGTAGGAGCCTTGAAGCACCGTGTTACTCAGATTGTTGAGAGAAGCGCATCTGATCCGCGCGTCAATAACCTGATTGCACTAGCCAATGAATGTGTCGAGGATTTTGAGTCCAGACTCACTAACATGCAACAGCTTCGTCGCAAAACCATCAAGCGTCTGAAGGAGCTTACCCATGGTGATAATGTCCGGTTCGATGGACTTGCGCGTGTGTCGCACGTAACCGACGCCACCGACTGGCGGGTAGAATTGCCGTTTGTAGTGCTAACGCCCGACAATGAGCAAGAAATACCTGCGCTGATAAAAGGTTGTATAGATTTAGGATTGACTATGATTGCTCGTGGTGGCGGCACTGGGTATACCGGTGGAGCAATCCCCTTGCATGCCAATACGGCAGTTATTAATCTTGAAAAGCTTGATTCGCTGGAACCAGTGCAGCAGCATGATCTCGCTGCGTCTGGTCTGTCTAGCGAGCAACTTGAAACGCATACTAACGCTATAAAAGTGGGCTCTGGTGTGGTTACGCGTCGGGTGGCTGAGGCGGCAGCAGCAAAAGGACTGGCATTTGCCGTGGATCCTACCTCGCAAGACGCTTCAACCATCGGCGGTAACATCGCCATGAATGCGGGTGGAAAAAAAGCAGTCCTTTGGGGTACAACGCTAGATAACCTATTGTCGTGGCGCATGGTAGACCCAGATGGTCACTGGCTGGATGTAGAAAGGCTTGATCACAACCTTGGCAAAATTCATTTGCAAAATACGGTACGTTTTCGCGTTACAAGAACCGACGCTGACACAGGCGATGTCCTTGGTGAGCCACGCCTGATTGAAGCTGCAGGATCAAGTCTGCGCCGTGAGGGTTTGGGTAAAGACGTTACCGATAAATTTCTAGGCGGATTACCTGGCGTTCAAAAGGAAGGTTGCGATGGCCTGATTACCTCGGCTGTCATGATTTTGCATCGCATGCCAGCGCACATTCGCACCGTATGCATGGAGTTTTATGGTCAGGACCTGCGTGAGGCTGTATTGGCAATCACGGAAGTCAAGGACTACATTGATAGCACGCACGGCATACAGCTAGCAGGACTAGAGCATCTCGACGATCGCTATATTAAAGCGGTTAAGTACAGTGCCAAAGCTGCACGCGGGCAGCTTCCCAAAATGCTGCTGTTGGCTGATATTGTCAGTGACGACATGAATCTTGTAGGTGCGGTTGCCTCAGGTGTGGTTCAGTTAGTTAACAAGCGCGGTGCAGAGGGGTTCATTGCCGTTAGCAGTGACGCTCGTAAGCAGTTCTGGGCAGCACGTTCACGCACTGCAGCCATTGCGGCCCATACCAACGCGTTCAAGATTAACGAAGACGTTGTTATTCCACTGCCAAGGCTCGCTGACTACAGTGAGGGCATTGAGCGAATCAATATCGAGCACTCATTAAGTAACAAATTGGCCATGCTTTTACAGGTTAAAAAATTACTTGAGTCTGATGAGGCACGTGCTCTGGCTGTCTCCAAAAGCGGTACTAGTGAAGAGAGTCAGATCATCGTAGTAAAAGCGCTAGCCGCGGCTGTTGAGCAACTCGATCTGGTACAAGACGAATGGAACGAGGTTTATGACAAGCTGAGATCCGCCGATGATCGGTTTCTTGGTGCACTCAGACATTCCGAAGACGCGACCGAGATTGATGAGAGGGTCGAAGCATTGTTACGCCGAAGTGAAATCTTCTCGTATCGGCAGTCTGTTGAAAAGTCACTCAAAGAGCGCTTTTCTGGTGTTCGCTATGAGCGCTTAAGAAACAAAATCGACGATATTCATGCGCAGCTTAGACCGCAGCGATTGTTTGTTGCATTGCATATGCACGCCGGTGACGGCAATATACACTCTAACATTCCGGTCAATTCCAATGACTACACCATGATGCGCCAAGCTGAGGGGATAGTCGATCGTGTGATGGAGCTTGCTCAGTTGCTTAACGGGGTGATATCAGGCGAGCACGGTATTGGTCTGACTAAAATGCAGTACATGGATGCCGATACGGTTCAGGCATTTGCTGATTATAAGAACGTGGTTGATCCCAACCAGCATTTCAACAAAGGCAAGCTAATGCCTGGCTCCAGTTTGAAGAACGCCTACACGCCGTCGTTGCGGCTGGTGCAGCAAGAGGCGCTGATTCTTGAGCAAAGTGAGCTGGGTGCGCTCAATGACAGCATCAAAGATTGCTTGCGTTGTGGGAAATGCAAGCCTGTGTGTGCAACGCATTCACCCGGTGCTAATCTGCTGTATTCACCCAGAAACAAGATCCTGGGCACTAATTTAATAATCGAAGCGTTCCTCTACGAGGAGCAAACCCGGCGTGGCTTATCGATTCGGCATTTTGATGAGATGAACGATATCGCTGATCATTGCACGGTATGCCATAAGTGCCTTGCGCCTTGCCCTGTCGATATTGACTTTGGTGATGTCACCATCACTATGCGAAAAATCTTGAAAGATCGAGGTCAGAAGAATTTCAGTATCGGTACTAAAGCCTCTATGGCGTTTTTGAATGCTAAAGATCCAACTACCATCAAGCTCATGCGCAAGGGCATGATTGATTGGGGCTTCAAGGCGCAGCGCACCGCGAGTGCCTTGGTCAATAAGGTGCCAGCTGCCAGAAAGGTGCGTGAACAACCCACCAGTACGACGGGGCCTGCCAAGCCTATCGAGCAAGTGGTGCATTTTGTGAACCGCAAATTGCCCAACAAAACTATGCTGCCGGCAAAGACAACGCGTGCGTTGTTAGGTATCGAGAACCGCGAGTACGTGCCCATCATTCGCGATCCGTCGAAAGTTACTGATGACAGTGACGCTGTGTTCTATTTTCCAGGCTGTGGTTCCGAAAGGTTATTCAGTCAAGTGGGGCTTGCAACGCTTGCCATGTTGTTTGATTCTGGTGCCAAAACGGTTATGCCTCCTGGTTATCTGTGTTGTGGTTATCCACAAACCTCGACAGGCGATGTTGATAAAGGTAAGCAGATTACTACGGAGAACCGAGTGTTGTTTCATCGGGTAGCCAACACCTTGAACTACATGGATATAAAAACGGTCATTGTGTCCTGTGGAACCTGTATGGATCAACTTCTCAAATATGAGTTTGAGCAAATTTTTCCGGGTTGTCGGCTATTGGACATCCATGAGTACTTGATGGAGAAAAAGTATTCACTAGATGGCGTGTCTGGAGAGCAATATGTTTATCACGACCCCTGTCACAGCCCTATGAAAACCTACAAGCCAATCGAGGTCACCGAGGCTCTGCTGGGTAAGCCAGTGGTGCAGTCAGATCGTTGTTGTGGTGAGGCAGGTACGTTCGCTGTTGCTCGTCCTGATATTGCTACCCAGGTGCGTAAGCGCAAGGCGATTGAGCTTGCAAGTAATCTTGAGCAGCACGGTATCGGCGCAGGTTCTACAGAGCACAACGCTAAGATGATGACGTCTTGCCCTGCCTGTGTGCAGGGGCTAAGCCGTTACCGTGATGAGACAGGTATGGACACCGACTACATTGTGGTTGAGCTTGCCAAAGGTCTATTTGGTGATCAATGGGCCAACAATTTTGTTGATAAAGCGAATGCTGGTGGGGTCGAGCAAGTATTGCTATAGCTAGGGCTTTTTATGAAGCGCTCCATCCTTTTTGAAAGGATTGGGTGATTCCATAAATAACGCTAACTACTACCTATTGACGATCAAAAATCGAACCGGATGTTGGGCTAAGTAGTTTGTGGTACAGCTTGCCAGCTGAGACATCAGTCATGTTCGAAATGTAATCTGCAATTGCCCGATGTCCTTGTAGCTTGTATTGTTCAAAAGCAGCTTGCGGAAGCAGGCGTTTGGGGTTGGCTTCGAATATTTCAAACAAGCGAATAATGACGCGCTGTCCTTTGTACTGAAGCATCTGCAGCTCAGGCCGGAAGATGACATGGCTCATTACAAAGTCTTTTATCGTCAGCAGAATTTTGTAGGCAAGAGGGTCCATCGTAGCTTGCAGTCGCAACAAAGGATGCGAGAAAGTGTCGCGCTCTGTTATCGACATGCTTTTGATCAAGTAGCTCACCATTCGGCTGATAGCGTGTTTACGGTCTTTGGCGTCCGTGCTAAATAGCAATTTAGTCAGCTCCTCAATACGATCGCTCATTGGGTTACTGTCTAGGGTGGTTAGCACGTTAACCACTTGATTCTGCCAGGCTTCCATGTGTACAAGCCCAAGGGCCAGTGCGTCCTCCAGATCGTGAACGCCGTAAGCAATATCGTCTGCCAATTCCATAATGCTCGTGTCAAACGCCTTGAAGAGGGAGCGGGCATGACCGGCACGTTCGCTATCCAGAGATAGAAAGAGAGCTCGATCATTTGCATCAAAAGGTTCAAGCATCCAGTCAAGCACTGATTGCTCAGAATCGTAAATGCATTTTGGTGGTGCCCAATGATCGATATTCAGTGGGTTGTTTGTGGTGGGAGTGCTATTTGTGTAATTGCACACCGAGGAGTACACGGCAGGGTATTTCAATGTGCCAAGCATCGTGCGGCGAGTCAAATCCAGACCGCTGTTTGGAGAATACTCGCCAAGACGCGCCAGAATTCTCAAGGTTTGACCATTGCCCTCGAAGCCTCCGTGTTCACGCATCATGGTATTCATAGCCACTTCGCCGCCGTGACCGAATGGCGAGTGTCCAATATCGTGTGCAAGGCAAATGGCTTCAATAAGACTGAATGATGGGATGAGATCGCGGAAATCTACGAGATCTTCCTGATCGCGCAGCCATTCGCAAATGCCGGAGCCAATTTGCGCCACCTCGAGAGAATGCGTTAGGCGGGTTCTATAAAAATCACTCTCACCGAGGCCCAGCACTTGCGTTTTTGATTGCAGGCTTCTGAAAGAGGCACTGTGGATTATTCTTGCCCGATCTCGCTGATATTGGCTGTCAAGATTTGTGCTGTTGAAACCGGGACGTTCGGTCCCTTCAACTTCGGAACGGCGTTCCAGCCAAGCGCTGACATCATTTTGCATTAAGTTTTCGGGCATTGCGCTTAGGGGACATCCACTAGTCTAAGGCAAAGCGCGGCATCAGGAAAGTGTGTTGAGAGCTGCACTAAATAGCCTGTTGCGTGGGCCGCATAACAAGTTCTTGTGTGAGTGATCAGGTTGATCACTGAATACGTCCGAGATATAACGGTAATATGTAAGGTTACTCCGACTCATATGTAATGCAAATGTTACACTTTGAGGGACAGTTTAGTGAGAACATTTGCCCCAAAGTAACACTAAGCAATGGAACGAAAGCATGTCAAAACTAGCGCTCATATTACAAGGATAACAAAATAATAACAATGGCTAGAAAACCAAGGATTCACTTCACAGGAGCCGTATACCATGTTGTGCTCACTGGCTTAGATGGACAGAATATTTACAAATCAGTAGCTGACCGACGCCACTGGGAAACCCTCGTGGAAGATGGCGTTAAACGCTTCAGTCATTCAGTGCTAGCTTTTTGTTGGGCCAGAAATCACGTGCAGATGGCTATCAGGGTTAAGGACGCTCCTCTGTCCAAGGTTATGCAAAACTTGACCTTTCGCTACACGCGATACTTCAATTCCAAGCACGATCGAAACGGGCCTTTGTTTCATGGGCGATACAAAGCCATTGCGGTAGATGCAGATACCTATCTCAACGATTTAGTGTGCTACATCCACAACAATCCTTTAAGAGGTGGTGAAGCGAAATCGGCTGCTGCAGGTAAATGGACGAGCCACGCAGGCTATCTCGATTCGACCAAAGCACCTGAGTGGTTGATGACCTCTACTGTGCTGCAAAGCTTTGGGGCAAGTGACAAAGCCGCTCGTCGCGCCTTTGCCAAGTTCGTTGAGAGGAAAGCTGATGAAGGCGAACGCGTTGACCTCATGAAAGGCAGTGAAGGTGGTCGCTTGCTTGGTGACGAGAAATTCATGAAGAAGGCGCTGAAGCCGGTTAAGCCTGCTACCAAGCCCGTCACTTTGAATCAACTTGTGAAGCGTATCTGCAAAGAAGAGGGCGTTAAAGAGGCAGAAATAATTAATGCAAGCCGTGCACGAGCACAAAGCCGAGTCAGGCAGACGATCACTTACATTGCCATGGAGCTCAATGTTGGTTCGCTAACCGATCTTGCCAAGCGATTTAATCGTGACCTGACAACAATGAGCCGAAACCAGCGTTACTATCGCGACAAGCTCAATGATGATGCTGATTTGCAGAAGCACGTTCGTAAATTGCGACGTCAGGTGCTAACGGGATAGTCTGATGGAGTGGCTGGATATCGTTGACATCAACGATAAGGTAGTTGGCAAAGAAACTCGCGATGTGATCCACGCAAAGGGTCATTTACACCGTTCCACCCACATTGTTCTTAACAACAGTATGGGTGAAGTGTTCGTGCAGTTGCGCAGTAAGAATAAAGACGTTGGTGCTGGATTGTGGGACACCAGTGCTGCTGGTCATGTCGACAGCGGTGAATCGTATCTGCAGTGTGCAGTCCGAGAACTGGAGGAAGAATTGGGCGTGGTTCTAAAGCAGGCCGCGCTAGAGTTCATAATCCAGCTGCAACCAGAAGAACGAACGGGTTTCGAATTTACGCAGGTATTCCGTGTGGTTTCAGATCAAGCTATCGTGCTGCAATCGGAAGAGGTCGACGATGGTCGATGGCTGGCACCGCAAGCGCTGAGTCAATGGATTGAAGAGTCGCCAGAGCAGTTTACTGATGTGTTTAAGTTGATCTGGCGCACGTTTGCTGCATCGCCTCCAGCACAGTAGGGCAGCTGGCACCACTCGGGTTGTCGCCATGTCCTAGCGAGAAGTTGAAAAGCTGTGCTAAAAGTACGGCTCTAGCTTTCACTCAACCCTAGGGCGACCACCTTGACCGATACTGTTCCTGCAAAAGCAAGTGCTGTCATTATTGGCGGTGGTGTTACCGGTGCCAGCGTTGCTTATCATCTAACCAGACTAGGTTGGCAAGATGTTGTCTTACTCGAGAGGCGACAGTTTGCTTGTGGTACTACTTGGCATGCAGCAGGCCTCATCGGTACAGTGCGGGCCGACCACAGCCACGCTAGGCTCTCTGAATATTCCATGTGTCTTTTGCATGAGCTAGAGCAGGAAACGGGACAATCCACCGGTTTTCGTCAAGTTGGCAGCTTAAGCATCGCGCACAGTAAGGATCGCTGGGAGGAGCTACGACGGGTTGCTTCTATGAACAATGCCTTTGGCGTGACGCGGGTTGACACCGTCACCCGAGAAGAGGTGCGTCATCTATTTCCTCTTATCGACGACAGCGGAATCTTGGGTGGCACCTTCGTTGAACAGGATGGCAAAGGCAATCCTACCGACATTACTAACGCTTTTATAAAGGGCGCCAGAATGCGAGGTGCAACCTGCCTTGAAGGTATTCGCGTTGATGACGTGCTAATCACTAATGGCCGTGTAGTCGGTGTCGCCACCGACAAAGGGCCCATTGCTACTGACTTCGTTGTCAACTGTGGCGGCATGTGGGCGCGCGAGTTAGGGCGTCAAAG
>JALZWO010000173.1 GCA_023300375.1 Granulosicoccus sp.
CCTTTAGCTCGGTGGCGTAGTGCTCGTTCAAATAGTCAAGTAAATAGGTTGCCACCTCAGCGCTATCCATGGCGGTATCGCGAACAGCACCGGTGGCCGCTAATCGATAGCCACTGGCTTCGTTGTCAACTTTTGGCCAAAGTACGCCAGGGGTGTCACGCAGTGACCAAGAATCGCTAAGTTTGATGAGCTGCTGTCGCTTGGTAATAGCGGGTTCGTTGCCGGTCTTGGCAACAACCCGACCCGTTAATTTATTGATTAATGTTGATTTGCCGACGTTGGGTATGCCAACAACCATGGCCACTCGTGGTGCTATACGATCTGAGGTATCGTCAGGGTAAAACGCCTTAAGCCGCTTAGCCACTTCTTTGTAGCCTTGTGGGGCGGCGGTTGATAACGCCATAGCATCCGAGCTGCGTGTCTGGCTGTGCAATGCTAGCCACTGCTTTGTCATTACCGGATCGGCTAGATCGGCTTTGGTCAGCACGCGCAATACCGGTTTTTCTTTGGCAACGTCGGCCAACATGGGGTTTTCGCTACTCCAAGGGATGCGTGCATCCAGAACTTCCAGTATCACATCGATTTGCGAGAGTACTTCGGCCATCTCTTTGCGGGCTTTGTGCATATGCCCGGGAAACCACTGAATTGCCATCAGTCTGAGCCGTTCGAGTCTGGGTTGTTGGACGGGTCAGCCAATGTGACTTGATCGGATTCGATGATGATGCGCCTCTGTTTGTACAGCGTACTCAAGGCCTTCTTGAAATTCTTCTTGCTCACTTGGAACATAGACTGGATGGCCTCTGGAGAGCTTTTATCGCTCAGTGCACATACGCCATCATTCTCATCCAGATATTGCATGATGTATTCGGTGAGATCGGGCTGCAACTGTTTGCTTTGCGGTTGCAGCGCGAGATCAATCCTGCCATCGTGGCGCAACCGTTTGATAAACCCCGAATGCGTTTCACCAACACGCACTTGCTTGAAAATTTCGTCTTTGTACAGCAGCCCTAAGGCGCGGTTGTCTACCACCGCTTTTAAACCGAGATCGGTACGTTGGTATACCAGTATCGATACCGCTTGCCAGGGACGGAAATCAGTGGCTGTCTCAGGAATATGATGGTCGAGTCGACTGCTAGCCGCAAGCCGTCCGCTGTTGTCTTTATAGACAAGCACAGACTCATGCCTGCCAACCTCTACTGGTCGTCGTTGCTCGGCAAAGGGTAGCAGCAGATTTTTGGCGAGCCCCCAATCTAGAAAAGCGCCAGCATTAGTGATGTCCATGATTTTCAAAGTGGCACATTGTCCGCATTCCACCAGCGGTGTTGTGGTCGTAGCCATTGGCCTGCCTTGGGTATCTGTGAACAAGAACACATCCAGCATGTCGCCTGGCTGCGATGCGCCTGATTCCTTGAGCGGTAGAGGCAGCTGGCCCAGATCGCCACCGTCAAGCAGCAAAGTTTCTTGCTGCCGAGCTGATACTTGAAGCTTGTAGGTGTGGCCAATTTGCATAATATGAGATCGAACGATAACAGCGAAGACTATGCATAGTGTACGCTGGCCAGCGCGTCGGCGTCCGGCGCACTTATCGAACACACCATGACTGCAACTTCGATTGCCAAACCAATGACTTCGCCCCCTCTTAAGCCTTTGCGCATTGTCCTTGCTCCAATGGAAGGGGTTATTGATGCACCCATGCGACGATTGCTTTCTGGTATCGGGGGTTATGACAGGTGTGTTACTGAGTTCATTCGAGTAACCAATGTGTTACTGCCAGAACGCGTTTTTTTACGCCTATGCCCTGAACTTGAAACAGAGGGGCACACACTGAGCGGCGTGCCGGTTTATACCCAGTTGTTGGGTAGCGATCGCCACGCCTTGGCGATCAATGCCAAGCGCGCAGTGGCCATGGGGGCCCCGGGAGTCGATCTGAATTTTGGCTGCCCCGCCAAAACGGTGAACAACAGTATGGGGGGCTCGATTCTATTGCGTGATCCTGATAGCGTTGCCTTGATTGTAAAGTCGGTGCGTGATGCCGTTGATCCTCATGTGCCGGTAACGGCAAAAATTCGTCTGGGGTATGACGATCATCACGCTTTGCCCGAAATTGTCGGTCTAATCAGAGATGCAGGCGCTGACGAAATCGCCATTCATGCCCGTACAAAGTTCGATGGGTATAAGCCACCTGCTAAATGGTCAGCGGTAAAGCAGGTGATGAACGTTGGTGTGGAGGCCACCTATATCAACGGTGAAATATGGAACGTGCTAGATGCTGGTGAGGCTCGTCAGCACAGTGGTTGCGCACATATCATGCTGGGTCGAGGTGCATTGGCGGCACCTGATCTTGCCAGGCGCATTCTGGCGGCTGAGAGCGATGAGATGTTGGCATTGTTGCCGTGGGAAAAAGTATGTGAAATGGTGCGTCAGCAGTTCCTAACATCTGACAGTCAGAGTCCTCGGCATGTGGGTAATCGCACGAAACAATGGCTGGCTTACTTAAAGAGAAGTTACCCTGAAGTCCCTGATTTATTCACGCGCCTACGCACCTTGCACGATGTAACTGCAATTCTGCACGCATTCGATGAACACCTTAAGTGCTCTCAGCGCTAACCAGGCACCCTACTGCTGGATCATTCACGACGTTGAACGAAGGTTCGTATGTTGAGATAGTATCCAGCGTGACGCTCATTTTTGTCACCCAGCGACTAACGGCTCTACGCTGGCTGCTGGTCAGGCTGTCAATGATCTGGAACCCGGTTTCTTGCCAAAGTTCTCGGTTGGCCTGCCACTGTTCTGTGTGAGCTGTTTCAAGTAGGCTCCACAAGACTTGCAGGTGATCCTGCATATCACTTTCGTAGGTAAGGTTTTCCTGGTCGCGTGCCATGTTAAAGAACTGCTTGTTCCAATCTGCGGATAGCGCGTAATACTCTGTACGCAGGCTCACTTGACGTAAGAAGGCGCTTTCCAACATTGCGCGTTGTCCTGCATTAAAATCCAAGCCGATGCGTCCAGCCCATTTGACTGTGTTTTTTAACCGCCGCGCCACGCGTTCTTTGCGGGTGCGTGATTCACGCCGTTCACGATTTTTAGTTTGCTCTTTATTGAATCTTTCTTCGATGAACACAAATTGATCGTCTGTCATAGTGCGCATCAGATCGAACGAGAAGTTTATCGGATGGCACTCACGTATCGCTTGTGTGCGAATCTCGGCAGTTTCCATCCACGCTTTCACGTTGTTCTCAGTGGTGTCGGCGTTGGTAATCGACGCCACAACGGTGCGCATTAGTTGCGCGTACTGAGGTAACTCAGACTGCCTATGCCAAACATGAAAAGTGCCTAGTCGAGACTCGAAATTGGCCTTTTGCTCCTGGTTAAAGTCTCCTAGCTTGTTGAACTCGTCTCGCATCCGATCGTCCAGCCTGTTATAAACCGGGCTGATAATAAGTCGGCTATTGGTACATCCTTGCACAAGCAGAATTAATACAAGAGCAAGGAGCGGGTAGGTGGTGCGAGAGAACCTGTGCACGGGTTTACGCTTCGGTGTGGAGATTTCTTGGCCACCAGTGCCACAAAGCCTTGTGTGCATGTATCTGCTCTTTTGCATTGTGGGTATCATAGTGCTTTTCAGTAAGTAACGTTGCAAGAGAGGAAAGTGATGTCAGAGCTTGTTGCTGGGCCAAATACGGTAGTAACCTTTCATTATGACTTGTACGATCAGGACACCAATAAGATCGAATCTTCTAAACAGGGTAATCCGGTACTGTGTTTGGTCGGCGAACGTGGTGTGTTGTTGGCGTTACAAGAGGCGATGTCAGGTAAGTCCGCAGGTGATGACTTTACAGTATCTATTCCACACGGCAGGGCCTATGGTAAACGCTACCCTGAGCGGGTGAAACGCATACCCACTAAAAAAATTGACGGAGGCAAGAAGCAAAAGTTCCGCACTGGGCAGATAATAACGTTACAAGGCGACAAAGGGCCAAGCCCTGCCACGATTGTGAACGTGGGTAAATTCAATCTCGATGTCGATACAAATCATCCGTTGGCGGGTGTTGACTTGACGTTCGACGTTACAATCGAGGGTGTGCGTGAGGCGTCTGAAGAAGAACAAGCCCATGGGCATGCCCATGGTGTTGGTGGGCACCAACACTGATTTTATGAACCATTCAGGAGAGGTTATCTGATGCATCCAGTATCAATTGCCAGTCGATCCAGACTGCGCTCATCCGTGCCGTACATGGCAGGCCTTTGCTTAGTTCTCTTATTGGCGGCCTGTGTGCAGAATCCGGTTACTGGCAAAAACGACTTTTTGCTGGTCAGTGAGGATTGGGAACTGCAGGTAGGAGCTCAACAGTACGCTCCACTTCGTCAGCAACAAGGTGGCGATTACATCACTGATACAAAGGTGGTCAACTATGTTCGCTCAGTAGGTAACAAGCTAGCCGCTGCGAGTGATAGAGATCTGCCCTATGAATTCAATGTAATAAACGATTCCACGCCAAATGCCTGGGCGCTGCCTGGAGGCAAGATCAGCATCAATCGTGGTTTGCTGGTTGAACTCAACAGTGAGGCAGAACTAGCGGCTGTTCTTGGGCACGAGATTGTTCACGCGGCTGCGAAACACGGTGCCAGAGGGCAGTCTCGCAGTGTTGGACTGCAAGCTGGCGTAGTCACTGCGACGTTGCTAGCCAGTAATCAAGGATACAACGCCCAAGTGGCCCAAATGGCATCAGCAGTGGGTGCTCAGCTTATTAACAGTCAGTACGGTCAAGGTGCCGAACTGGAGTCTGATCTGTTTGGCATGGAGTACATGTCACGCGCAGGCTATGATCCGCAAGGTGCCGTTGAATTGCAGCAAACCTTCGTGCGCTTGTCGCAGGGCGGCCGCAGTAGCACGCTGGAGCGTTTGTTTGCTAGCCACCCTCCGTCTCAGAGGCGCGTAGATGAAAATAGAGCAACAGCTGCAAGATTGCCGAAGGGCGGTTTCACTGGTGAGAGGGAATATCGCAGCGCGATGGCTACGTTGTTCAATACCCGCGAAGCCTATGAAGCAGCCGATCAAGCTCGGGTGGCATTGCAACAGGGTGACACGCGCAAAGCAAATTCACTAGTGCAGACGGCGATGCGTATCGAGCCTAGAGAGTCTCTGTTTCACTCTCTGGCGGGTGATATTGCAATGTCACAAAATAATTTGAATGCAGCCAAGCAGTCCTTCACCAAGGCAATTTCGCTTAATGGCAATTACTTTTACAACTACGTGCAGCGTGGAAGTATTAACGAGTCTCAGCGTAATAACGATGCAGCTCGTGCTGACTATGCTCGAAGTGTGAGTTTGCTGCCTACTGCAACTGCACAGTTGGGCTTGGGCAAGTATGCCGAAGGCAGAGGGGACACGCAGGTAGCGCGGCGATTTTATTCCATGGCAGCGCAAGCGGATAACACGGTTGGGCAGCAAGCACGTCAAGCACTGGTGCGTGTTCAGCCAGACAGCAACAGTTCAAGTGATAATGCATTGATGGTTACTCAGGGGCTAACTCGTAATGGGAATTTTGCCATTCAGATAGTCAATCAAACTTCACAAAAAATTGGCAACATCAAGCTAGGCGTCACCGTTGACAATGGTCGACAACAGACTCTCGGCGTTAAGCAGCAATTACTCCCTGGCGAGAAGCGATTAATTGAAACCGGCCAAAAATTGACGACCTCTCAGGCTAATCGAGTGAAGGTTGTGGTGCTCGGAGCTGATGTGGTGAGGCGTTAGTCAGTGAGGCTGTTGGTGTTCCTGACGTGTCTAATCTGGGGCACCTGCAGTTTAGCTGGTGATAGTTTAGCTGGTGATAGTTTTGCGAGCGATAATTTACTCAACAATAGTGGTGACATGAGGCAAAGGCTAGCGGCCTGTAGTAGTTGCCATGAGTATGCAGGCGATTCGCAACAATCTTATGCGCCTTCTATTGCAGGAAAGCCCCTAGAGTATTTAAATCAGCAACTGCTCAACTATCGTGAAGGTAGACGATTGAACAGCGTAATGAACACGTTGCTAGCGTACCTTGGCGACGACTACTTGTATGAGATAGCTGGCTACTACTCCACGTTGCCTGTGACAGATGTGCCAAGGAATTCGAGTGCTGTTAAGCAGTCTTCCGCTGAGGCTATCAGAGGGAAAACGCTTGTGCATTCGGGTATTACTGGCCCTGCGTGTAGCGCCTGCCACGGCAACGACTTACGTGGAGACGGTGTAGCCATTCCAAGTTTAAGAGGGCTGAGCGCAAAGTATATAGCTGCGCAACTTGGAGCCTGGCGAACAAATACCCGCCGCGCTCGCGCACCCGATTGCATGAAAGAAGTCGCTAACATGCTGACCAATGATGAGCTCAGTGCGGTGGCGCAGTGGATAGCACATTCATTCGAAGAGGCTGCAACACCACAACCTAATAATGTTGAGACCCCGTTGCCTTGTGGAGCGCATAAGTAATGCGCAAGGTGGCTTTTTTGCTGAGCGCTATGTTGTGTGCCATCACGTTCTCGGGTTGTGCATCAGAGCCGGCGCCAACGACAACCAGCCCAATGGGATTAGATACGCTTGAGCTATTGGAACGGGGGGAGTACTTGGCACGTGCCGCAAACTGTGTGGCTTGTCATACGCCAAAAGGTGCAGCACCTTATAGTGGTGGAAAAGCCATGAACACCCCGTTTGGTGTGATCTATAGCAGTAACCTCACATCTGATAAATCAAGCGGCTTAGGTGACTGGAACGAAGACGATTTCTGGCAGGCCCTGCACCAAGGCAAGTCCCGAGACGGCAGCAGTCTTTATCCCGCATTTCCGTACGCCAGTTACACCCTAATAGTGCGTGAGGATAGTGACGCCTTGTTTGCTTATTTTCAGACAATACCTGCTGTTTCTGCACAGGTGCCGGATCACGAGGTGCGTTTCCCTTTCAACACACCATTCGCGTTAAGTGTGTGGAGGCAGTTTTTCTTCAAACCAGGTGTCTTTGTCGCAGACGCTGCGCAAAGTGTTTCATGGAACCGCGGAGCCTACCTTGTGGAAGGTCTCGGGCACTGCGGAGAATGCCATACACCGCGCGGTGTGTTTGGCAACACTCAGTCAGGCAGCACGCTGGCGGGTGCCTATGTGGAGAGCCTCGGGTGGGACGCACTGCCTTTGGCTACAGGCCTTTTAGCGCCTCAGGAACAACGTGAAATGGTGACACTGCTAAAAACAGGTGCCAACAAACGCGATCAGCTCTCCGGGCCGATGGCTGAAGTTGTGTTTCATAGTTTGCAGTATCTGGATACAGAGCATTTGGGCGATATGACAGAGTATATGGCTAGCCTACCGATAACACCTGCACAGCTACGACCCTCCCTACAAATTTCAGTAACCGCGGCTAGGCAGCTAAGCAAGGAGGGGGAGGCAATTTATAGTGAACATTGCGCTGATTGTCATGGCGTAGATGGTCTAGGTAAAGCTCACCAGTATCCAGCGCTTGCGGCTAATAAAGGCGTTATTGCAGCGTCTCCAAACAATGCCATCAGAATGGTAAAACATGGAGGGTTTGGTGCAAGTACAACAGCGAGACCCAGACCCTACAGCATGCCCCCCTACGCACATCAACTCAGTGCTAGAGAAATAGCCGCGGTACTCAATTACCTTCGCTCAGCATGGGGTAACGCGGCGTCCGCTGTTTCACCTCAGGACGTATGGCGCGACTAGGCGCTCAGGAGCCACGTTCTAGTGTTTGCGTTATTGTA
>JALZWO010000174.1 GCA_023300375.1 Granulosicoccus sp.
CCTCTAATTACCTATTGCAGGGAAATAATTCTAAAATACTACTTGAAAACGCCGACAAGCTGTATATATTTCGATGAGTGATTTGCTGGTTTGGGGTTAGTGGTACAAGCAATGAATTTTATTGTTTGTATGCGCTTGAGTGGGCAACAGAACACACGTTCTTGATGCTAACGATGACACGAGTAGCAACACAGCAATGGCTTAAGTCAAAGCGTTGCGATCTCACGGAGATAAACTAGAGTGGACAAAGTAGAACAGATACTAGGGCAAGTAAGCTTTGTGGGAGCCGGAACGGGAGACCCTGAGCTTCTGACTGTCAAAGCCAGTCGCTTACTCAACGAAGCAGACGCGATTGTGTACGACCGCCTGGTGAGTCCACTTGTCATGGAACTGGCTAATACCCAGGCTACGTTGGTCAACGTTGGTAAAGCGCCGGGTGGTATTGGCTGGTCGCAAGAGGCTATCAATGAAAAATTGGTCGAGCTAGCGGGTAAAGGTGCGCACGTAGTACGCCTCAAGTCAGGCGACCCTTCGTTGTACGGTCGGCTGGAAGAAGAGCTTGAAGCACTTGAAGGCGTCGGCATTACCTACGACGTTGTGCCGGGTATCACGTCAGCTCTTGCGGCAAGCGCGGCTGCCAAAGTATCGCTAACAAAGCGTCATCGGAATTCTGGTGTTCGATTTTTGACTGGCCAAGACATTAATGGCTTTGCAGAACACGATTGGAAATCTCTTGCAGAATCCGGCACCGTTGCTGCTCTTTACATGAGCAAAGACGCTGCTCGATTTATACAGGGCCGTCTATTGCTATTCGGCGCTGATGCTCAAACGCCGATCACTATCGTTGAGAACGCGTCCAGAGATTCACAAAGAATACTAACGACCACGCTTGATCGGTTGTCAGACCTATTAAGTGCCAGTCAAGTCACAGGCCCTGCCATTGTGTTGTATGGCCTACAGGCCCGTGAAAGTGCCAGAGGTCTCGTTAAACCAAATTCTACAGAACACAGTGTTCTACAAGATGTGCTTTTGGAGGCACAGACTCATGGCTGATAACAACGATTCTTCAACGGAAGCATGGGTCATTGGCGCAAACGATCTGCTGCTTGGTGACTTTGTCTACCTTCATGAAAAGCAAGAGTGGGCGCTTGATCTCAGTACTGCTCAAAAATTTCACGAAAAAGACATCGCAGAACAAACACTACAAGACATTAATGTGAACAAGACAGACGAGGTTGTAGGTGCAGAGCTGGTTCCACTGCTAGTACATGCCAACCAAGCTATTGAGCTCAAGCGACTCCGAGACCGTCTTCGAGAAGTAGGTCCTACACACAGGGCGGATCTACCTCGCGAGTCAAACTCTCGCATTAACAAGGCCTAACTCAGGAGAAACTAATCATGTATAGATACGACGAATTTGATGAAAATTTTGTGCGTGAACGAGCTTCTCGCTTTCGTGAGCAGGTACAAAGACGATTAAGTGGTGCACTTACGGAAGATGAGTTCAAGCCATTACGCTTGCAAAACGGCTTGTACTTGCAGTTGCATGCGTACATGCTGCGTGTGGCTGTACCTTACGGTTCATTACGTGGTGATCAACTGCGTCAGCTTGCTATGATTTCAGAGCGTTGGGACCGCGGCTATGGCCACTTTACCACTCGCCAAAATATCCAGTTTAATTGGCTGGGTCTCGAAGATGTGCCAGACATACTTGATGCACTGGCCGAGGTGGGCATGCACGCTATACAGACTTCTGGTAATTGCATTCGCAACGTCACAGCTGACCATTTCGCCGGTGCGGCTGATGATGAAATAGAAGATCCTCGTCCAACGGCTGAGTTACTGCGTCAGTGGTCGACTGATCACCCTGAGTTTGCGTACCTTCCACGCAAGTTTAAAATCGCCATAACTGGCTCTCCAAATGATCGTGCAGTCACTCGTGCTCACGATATTGGTCTGCGCATGGTTCGACATGAATCTAAAGGTCCCTGCTACGAAGTTATTGTGGGTGGTGGGCTTGGCCGAACGCCTGTGATTGGAAAGGTGCTACACGAGGCGTTGCCCAAATCCGAACTATTGGCCTATGTTGAAGCTATTTTGCGTGTTTACAACTTGGCAGGACGTAGAGACAACAAGTACAAGGCCAGAATCAAGATATTAGTTAATGCGATGGGCATTGATGCGTTTCGTGCTGACGTTGAGAAAGAGTTTCAAGCCATCACTGCTCACTCCAATGACGCTGATTTTTCTCTGAACTCTGATGAGCTTGAGAGGATTGAACGTTACTTTGCGAAGCCATCGTTCATGTCTCTGCCGCTTGACAAGCAAGTCCATACTGACTTGTTGAAGGCAGACCTCAACTACGCACAATTTTGTAAGCATAACTTAGCGTCTCATCAAAACGATGATTACACCATAGTCACTATCTCTTTGAAGCCTGTGGGAGAGGCGCCGGGGGATGCCTCTGCTGAGCAGATGCGTGTTGTAGCGGACTTAGCTGAAAGCTATGCGCATGATGAGATCAGGGTAAGCCACGAACAGAATCTTGTGTTGCCTCATGTACCTAAAGCACATCTGGTTGCTGTGTACCAGAAGCTGGCTGAACACGGATTGGCCTCAGCCAATGTAGGTTTGATCAGCGATATCATTGCCTGCCCTGGTATGGACTACTGTGCTCTGGCGACAGCGCGTTCAATTCCTGTAGCTCAAGAAATTTCTACGCGTTTTTCTGATGCAGAAGAAGCTGACAACATTGGTCCTTTGAAAATAAAAATTTCAGGCTGTATTAACGCTTGTGCACATCATCATGTTGGGCATATCGGCATCCTAGGCTTGGAGAAAGGTGGGCGCGAGAGCTATCAATTTACCTTTGGTGGTGATCATACTGAAACCATGCAATTGGGTGAACGTGCTGGTCCTGGTATTGATGCGGATCAAGTGGTGCCGGCTGTAGAGCGTGTTGTTAAGTTCTATCTGACCAAACGCACAGATGACAACGAAACCTTTCTTGAAACGTGTAATCGCATTGGTAGCGATAGTTTCAAGTCAGTTATTTACGAACAATCTTAAGAGGATAACGTTGTGGCTTTAGTTACCGAGCAAGGGTTCATACCCGCCAAGCCTATTGATTTTTTGAACGTCGACGACGCGTGGCCTGCAGATGATTCGATTGCTATTGATCTATCAAACGATGTCAATTTGGAGTCTATTGAAGGCGAGCTGAATCGTGTGCACACTATTCGTATTGACTTTCCATCATCGGCAGATGGACGAGGCTTTAGTCTTGCTAAAGCGCTACGTCATAAAGGTTTTAAAGGTCGCCTCAGGGCAGCTGGCCCTTTGATCAGCGATCAATTCCGATATGCATTAACGTGTGGTTTTGATGAAGTTGAAATTAATGACGAGCTAGCGGCGCGACAGCCCGAATCACACTGGAAGGATTTCGGTCAATCCAGCTATGCGAACAAATTGTCGACCCCTGTGGCGAAGAGCCCACGCTCTGACGATCTGTACTATGAACAAGTGACCGAAGTTAAGCATTACGGAGATGACCTGTTCTGGTTTAAAACAACCCGACCAGATGGCCTTCGATTCGATGCGGGTGAGTTCGTCATGATGGGCTTGGAGAACCAAGGCCAGAGAGTGTTGCGTGCCTATTCTATTGCTAGCGCCAGTTACGACGAGTCGCTTGAGTTCTATTCCATCAAAGTGCCTGATGGCGAACTTACCAAAAAGCTAAAATGGATTCGAGTGGGTGACACTATTGTATTAAAGAAGAAAACAACAGGTTCTCTGATTCTGGGTACTGTTAATCCAGGTAAGCGTTTGTTCCTTCACTCCACGGGTACAGGCATAGCACCGTTCGCCTCTTTAATCAAAGAGCCTGCAGTGTACGAGCAGTTTGAGCAAGTGATATTGACGCACACCTGCAGGTTGAATAATGAACTCGATTACAGTCGTGAATTGGTCGCGGCTGTAAAGGCAGATGAATACGTTGGTGAGCTGGCGTCGGCACAACTGGTTTTCCGTGGTTCGACTACCCGCGAGCCTGGTGTTACCAATAACCGCATTACCCACGACATTACTAGTGGTCAGTTGTA
>JALZWO010000175.1 GCA_023300375.1 Granulosicoccus sp.
GAATTTCATCCGGGTTTTCGGAATTCTGTTGCCTCTTACACAGTGAGTTTGCTAAACCCTAAAATCATTAGTGATTTAGAACTTCATAAACACGGATTAGAAATCGTCCACAGAAAGGTCAATAATTTTTGGCCACATGAGAACGGTGATTTTCTAGCCTTTGTTGTTGGCTCAGACGCGTTAAAGGCTGAAATCGCCCGATTCTCTGAACATGATGCCAATGCACTAGAGCGCTATTTTCGGGACACCAGCATGGTCGCTGATATTATTCGCAGCTTTCTACTAGAAACACCACCCAACGTAGGCGGTGGCATCAAAGATATTTTTAAAGCCGCCAAATTTGGTAATCGCTTACGCAAGTTATCCATTGAGGATGAACGAATCGTGCTCGATATCTTCACTAAAAGTGTTGGCGATTTCCTAGATCTCTATTTCGAAAACGAATACGTCAAAGGGGCATTTGCCTTCGACGGTATTGTGGGTAACTATGCCGACACGCAAACACCAGGATCAGCGTATGTGCTTATGCATCACGCCTTTGGTGAAGTCAATGGAGAGAAAGGTGTATGGGGGCACGCTATAGGCGGCATGGGTGCAATAACACAAGCCATGGCCAAATCAGCGACTGCCAAAGGTGTTGAAATAACAACTGATGCAGCAGTGAGCAAAGTACTGGTTCGTGATGGACAAGCTTATGGCGTGCTACTCGACAATGGAGAGAGCTTAGAAGCCAAGACAGTTGTATCCAACTTAAACCCTGCCCTCTTGTATAACAAGTTGGTTGATGAAAAAGAACTACCAATCGACTTTGCACGACGAATGAAGCATTATAAAAACGGCTCAGGTACTTTCCGTATGAATGTAGCGTTGAGTGGATTGCCTCAATTTACCTGCTTAGAGCAACAAGAGCGAGCAACAGCAGATCATCTTACTGGGGGCATTATTGTCGGTGCTACTTCACGATATATTGATCAAGCGTATCGCGATTCAAAACAACACGGCTGGTCTAAAGCGCCTATTGTGGAGATGTTAATACCTTCTACAATAGATGACACCTTGGCTCCCGAAGGGCAACATGTGGCAAGCCTTTTCTGCCAGCAATTTGATCCTGATATCGACTGGGATGAGCATCGTGAAGCAGCGGCTGATTTAATTCTTGATCAAGTGGAAAAATATGCACCCGGATTTAAAAAACTAGTGGTAGGTCGCCAGCTATTGAGCCCATTGGATCTTGAGCGTGTGTTCGGACTGAGTAAAGGCGACATCATGCATGGCAATATGAGCCTTGATCAGATGTTTAGCACGCGACCAATGCTGGGCCATGGTAATTATCGATCTCCCATTAAAGGCTTGTACATGTGTGGTGCGGGTACTCACCCTGGTGGCGGTGTAACGGGTGCGCCTGGGCATAATGCTGCACAAGAGATTATACGAGACAACTAGAGCGCCTCTTTTGCGTATACCGTGGTGGTTAACGTTAAGTTAGCTTATCTTAAACTCTTCAACACGTAGCTGACGCCACGCCCCTTGGCCAATTGCTAGTTGTTATCCCAGTGAGAGGAACTTCCTTAAATCCACTTTGCTAGCATAGCGATTGACACTTCATTGAATTCTCATTGGGGAGAGTAATCTACAAGCTAACAACAGGTTTGGTGATGCACTCATCTATTCTCACCGCCCATATTGGCGCATAGTATGGTTTCTGCTAGTGTAGATCTGGCAGTGACTATGCACGACGGCAGCCGAGAAAAAAGGGAATTAGATGTCAACAGACATGTCATGGGATGAATGGTTACGTTACAACATCGAGTGTGATTGCTCTCCAGACGAGCTCAAAGCAGAATTAGTAAAAAACGGATTCAGCAGCGAACAGGCTGATGAAAAGCTCCAGTGTGCAACCGATCAGTTACGGCGCAATGAATTAATAGCTGTAGAACCGTCAACTGGCAATCAATCAATTTTTCTCCCCAATGCGGTGAAAATAGAGAGCGACAACGTTGAGATGTACGGCATTGATAGTTTTCTAAATGCTGATGAGTGCATGCAACTTATTGAATTGATCAGAGCCAATCGCAGAGAGTCAACCACAGTAGAAGATGGTGTTTCGTCTTTTCGAACAAGCACCACCTGTGAACTTGCCTCCCTCGAACATCCCATTGTAAAAACGATTGATACACGCATTTGTCAGTACATGGGCATTGATCCTGACAACTCTGAACCCATCGAAGGGCAATGGTACGAACCTGGGCAGGAGTTCAAAGCACACACAGATTACTTTGAACCGTCGAGTGATACTTACACGCATCACCTTGGGGATTTAGGGCAACGAACATGGACGTTCATGATTTACTTGAATACCACTCGAGAAGGCGGATCAACGTACTTTAGCGACCTGGATTTGACTATTGAGCCAGTTGCAGGCACGGCTCTTTTATGGAACAACGCGGGGCCTGATGCTCAACTCAATACAGCAACGATACATCACGGTATGCCTGTTAAGGCGGGGTACAAAGCTGTGATAACCAAGTGGTTTCGAAGTGTTAATGGTATACCTCGATACAATAAAGAAGGTAACGAACTCATCAAACCACTGACCAGAGATGGGTTTCTTAAAACACGGGTGCCTGCGGATCTTTTCGATACTCTGTTTGAGTTCTACCAGAATGGGCGCAAGCAAAGCACGTTAGAGATTATTCCAGACTTCATCAGCAACAAGAATGGCACACAGCCTAGCGTACTGATCGAATTAACAAATGAACTGCGCACAATGGTGCACGACACATTGCAGCCTTTGGTTGAAGCTTGGGTTGGTGACTACATAGAGCCCACTTTCGTTTATGGAATTCGAGAATATCGGTGCGGAGCAGAACTAAAAGAACATCGTGACAGGCTCAACACGCATGTTGCTAGCGTCATTATTAATATTGACCAAGAGGCTACTAATAATTGGCCGTTGATTATTGATGACCACTTCTACAGACGCCACAGTGTGCTGTTAAAACCCGGTGAAATGGTGTTTTATGAGGGTGCCAGATTGAAGCATGGTCGACCGATTGCCTTTGACGGCCAGCGCTACGCGAACGTCTTTGCCCATTTTAAGATCAAGTAAAGTCGACATTGGCGAGCCCTCCCCAATACAGCTTAGGTATAGCCAAACGGAGTAATTGGTAGCAACCCTGCTCCAGGTTCCAATCGAATTTCACGGCTCTTGAGTTCTTTTTGGCTTATTAAATAGGTTCAATAGCGCCAATTACCAAATAAACATGTTTTTTTTACGCATACAAGTCATTGATATCAATATAAATCTTGCTAAATGGCTACGCTCAATAATCAAAACTAGGAAGTTTCCTAGTTTCTTTTTTGTTGACGATTACCCAACATACCGTTGTCGCTGGAACATCAGCAAGGAAGAGGCGGGCAATGGTACAAATATCACGGCTATCGAACAGTATTGTCCATGGCGGCAATAAGCCTGCACAAAGATCAGAGACACAGCTTGATAGTGGTGCAGGTGTATTACAAGGACTTGATGCACTGGCCAATCAGCCCACTACTGCAGATCGTTTGTTGGGCATGCGCCAAGATGTTTATCTTGCACAAAATCAACTCGCACAAGACGAGCAAACAACACAGGATTTGATCACTGATTTAACCAACACGTTAGAGAACAACCCAAAAGGATTCAGAGAGGCTATGCATGTTGCCTTCGGCGGCAAAGCCAGTGCAGAAGCTATTGATGCATTAGCAACCCGAATTCTCTCTGGTGAATCCGTCTTACCAGCCAATATAGAGTTTGTTGATTCCTATGCGCTAGGGGGTGAAAATGCCTTAGGTGCTTATGATTCCAACAACGGCGGAACCATTTATCTAAACAGAAGCATTATTGGCAACCACGACTTACTCGCGGCGGTTTTCACCGAAGAGCTCGGGCATCACTTTGATAATGTTCTGGGTGGTGTTGATGCAGCTGGAGACGAAGGCGATATATTTTCACAAACCCTTTTGCAAGGCACGCTATCACCCGAGAAGATACAACAGCTAAGAGGCGAGAATGACTCAGGGATTATCAATGTCAATGGGCAGAGTATTGAAGTAGAACGCTTTGGCTATGGTGGTGTGGGTTCAAGTT
>JALZWO010000176.1 GCA_023300375.1 Granulosicoccus sp.
AACTATAAGGCTGGCGATAATTATCAGAGCTCGGCTCGTGGACGAACCAACAAAAGCGCGATGTTTCTCGATTCCACAGGGCGTGTCTATTGTGTGCCGGCACATGGATTTCCATCGGCTCGTGGACTTGGGGAGCCTATAAGTGGGCGACTAAAGCCGCCCGATGGTGCACGCTTTATCAGCGTTATCATGGGTGATGACGATGATCGTTATCTGTTTTCCACCAGCGCTGGCTACGGATTTGTGGCACGCCTGGGTGATCTATTCAGTCGAAACAAGGCAGGTAAGTCAGTAATAAGTGTGCCTGCTGGCGCACACGTTCTACCAGCTCAACCCATTAAATCTCTTACTGCCGATAGAGTCTGTGCGATTAGTAATACAGGTAGTTTGCTGGCTTTTCCAGTGGGCGAGCTTCCTGAAATGGCGAAAGGTAAGGGCAACAAAATCTATAGTATTCCAGGGCCTAAGTTCAAGTCAGGTGAAGAGTCCATGACGGCGTTGGCAGTCTTGGCTCCAAAGGAAAAATTACGCGTTGCTAGTGGCAAGCGGCACACGACAATAAAGTATGCTGAATTGGAAGAGTATCTAGGGACTCGAGGTCAACGGGGCAGGAAGCTGCCGCGCGGTTTTCAGAGTGTGCAGGCAGTGACAGTGGAATCTTGATCGTAAGGGGCTGTGCGGCAGAAATGAATCGGTCGCGCAGGTTCCCGATCGTGATTAGCATGGTCCTCGCTGGCAACTATCTACTGGTCTTGGCTGCGCTCTACTAGCTCGTGCTGTGCAAGGAACTATCCAGCATCGAGTTTCAATCGGTATAATGGCGCTCATCAGAGCTTCGACTAACAAGGCAAAACGCAATGGCTAACTACGGCACAAACGAGTTTAAAGGTGGCTTGAAGATCATGCTAGACGGTGATCCGCACTCCATAGTCAGTAACGAGTTTGTTAAACCGGGTAAAGGACAGGCGTTTGCACGTACCCGAGTGCGCAACCTGAAAACGGGTCGAGTCGTTGAACGTACGTTCAAATCGGGCGAAAGTGTTGAATCTGCAGACGTCATGGATACCAGCATGCAGTACCTGTATAGCGATGGCGAGCAGTGGCACTTCATGAACCCTGAAACCTTTGAGCAACTGGCAGCTGACAAAACAGCTGTGGGCGAAGCGTACCTTTGGTTGATGGACGAAGCCATGTGCGAGGTCACTTTGTACAACGGACAACCTCTGGCTGTGACTCCACCTAATTTTGTCGAAATGGCTATCAAGGAAACCGATCCAGGCCTACGAGGCGATACAGCTACTGGTGGCACCAAGCCCGCTTACATGGAAACGGGAGCAATGGTTAAAGTGCCATTGTTTATTGAAGAAGGTGAGAAAATCAAAATTGATACGCGCAACGGAGAATACGTTTCGCGGGTCAAGTGAACTGGCAGCCAACAGCCAGCTTTGGTGCACTTAAAAAGGCAGCTTTATTACGGCAAACTTTGCATGCATGGATGCACAGTCATGGCATCTTAGAGGTCTGGACGCCGAGTTTGTCGAGTGCTGCAAATACTGATCCTCAAGTAGAGAGTTTATGTCTTGGTCCACAAGCTGAGGCGTTAGGATCAAGGTATTTGCACACTTCTCCAGAATTTGCCATGAAGCGATTGCTGTGCGCATATCCTGACACTGACATCTATCAGATGGCTACCGTGTTCCGAGCAGAAGTGCAGGGTCGTTATCACACCAGCCAGTTCAACATGCTGGAATGGTATCGAGTGGGCATGGATCATAAAGCGCTTATGCGCGATACCGAATCGTTGTTAGCACAGATCTGGCAAGCGTTTGATTTGCCGTATCCTGAGATGCAACACCGCTCGTATTGCAATGAGGTGTTTCAACTCACAGGCTTTTGGCCTGACGATTTGCAGGGTTCAACGGTACGTGATTACTTTGTCGCGAATGGGCGTAGTTTTCCACAAGCTCTGGAGCATGATCTGGCAGCTTGTCTGGATTTGTTCGTGGATGAATTTATCATTTCCCAGTTTGCTGCGAATCATATTACGTTTCTCAGTGAGTACCCTGCATCGCAGGCGGCGCTAGCGCGTACAGGTGTTAACGATGATGGAAGATGCGTAGCTGAGCGTTTTGAGGTATACGCAGGTTCGGTGGAGCTGGCCAATGGTTTTCATGAATTAGCCGATGCCAACATTCAACGCTCACGTTTTCAGGGCGATGTGCAAATACGCAAACAGCGTAATCAGATGCCTATGCCTGTGGATGAAAATCTGCTTGAGGCATTGGAGCAAGGTCTACCAGCGTGCGCTGGAATTGCCATGGGAGTGGATAGATTGTTAATGGTCTTGGGTGGCTATTCTCATATAGGTGATGTGCTCTCATTTACAGATGACAATGCCTGAATTAGCCGAAAACCTTGTCTTGCGTATGCGAGATGTTAACTGGCACGAGGTGCGAGAACTATTAACCCCCAGTGGTTTACAGATCCGTGAGGTTGCCAGCGACACGCCCATTCCCGGAAGTCATTGGGGAGATGAGGAGGCAGGGCTAATTGGTTATGAACTCTATGCCCGACTCGATACTCCTGTGCATTCTTTATTGCACGAGGCGTGTCATTGGCTATTGATGGACGATGACAGACGCAGCAATTTGCATACAGATGCTAAGGGCACAGCAGTCGAGGAGATGGCAGTGTGTTATCTACAGATACTGCTTAGTGAGTTGCTGCCAAAGGTAGGACGGGAGAGGATGTTTCTTGATATGGATAGATGGGGATATTCATTCAGAGAGGGGAGCACCGAGCGTTGGTTTACGCACGATGCTGAAGATGCTCTAGCCTACCTTTCCAATAAATTGTCCCATCTGGACTGCATCACCGGCTTGCATATCAGCACGCCAGGCACCGGGGTTCTCTAGCAGAACAATAATCGTTGAGCCCATATTGAATCTTCCCATTTCAGCACCTTTGGCAAGCTTTACCGGGTTGAGTGCGTCAGCTGGGTAGTTGAAATGGCTTATTGATGTAGCCTGCGGTGGAGTGACAAGTCCGTACCAGACAGTCTCTATTGCAGCCACATTCATGGCGCCAACCAACACTAAAGCCATTAAGCCGTGTTCAGTGTCGAATTGCGCAACCACTCGCTCATTGAGAGCGAATATTCCGGGTAGGGCACGCACCGTGTGAGGGCCAACACTGTGAAGGCGCCCTGGTATATGTGTTTGCTTCAGCAAGGTGCCAGATAGTGGCATGTGTAATCGGTGGTAGTCGCGAGGGGATAAATAGATAGTGGCGAATCGCCCATTGCCTAAGCGCTCAGTAGCCTCGCCATCGCCTCCAAGCAATTGTAGTAAAGAGTAGTCGATGCCTTTAGCTTGAAATATTTGTGCTTCGTTAATATTGCCAATAGCCGAAATACGACCATCAGCGGGGCTTGCTATTTCATCTTGAGCCTCAGTGATGACTCTTGCTTCCGGTTTTAATTCACGCGTAAAAAATTCGTTGAATGTCTTAAAGTTACTGATGTCAGGGGTGAGTGCATCTTGCATCTGCACATCAAATTTCTTGATGAACCAGCGAATCACAGCAGGCGTCATTGATGACTCGCGACGAGTCAGCCAGTACACCACGCGAGTGAGCGCGTGTTGAGGCAAGACATATAGGCCGTAAGTTTTGAGTTTATCTGTAAGGCTGGCAGTCATAGTAATTTCACTAGTGCTCGTGCTTCTCGCTGGCCATCGTCTTGTTACCCTTTGCAGAGTCTTTCGATTTTATGGCATCTTCTAGCGAGATGATGGGCACGGTGATTTCTAAGTCACCGGCGTTGGTGTTTAATGTGAGTTGCATTGATTCGCCTGCAACTAGATTTTTGTTCAATCCCATGAACATCACGTGGAAACTACCCTGTGTGAATTTGAGAGACTCACCTGCAGGTACGCTGACTGATTCCTGCTTTTGCATTTTCGCCACGTCGTTTTCTACACGGCTTAGATGTATTTCAACTTTTTTGGCAATATTGCTTTTGACATCGGTGATTTGCAGTGGTTCGCTATTTGTGTTGTTGATGGTGAAATAGGCGGCAGCGACTGTTGCCCCCGGCGGCGGCTGTACCACTCGGGCATCACTGATTTGTGGTAACTCGGCTATTGCAGCCGTCACCAAAGCGCAGGATAGCAGCAAGGTTTTAACTAACAGCGTAGCAACGGTGGTGATTCGTTGGGTGCTTGTTCTCTTGGTATTCATAATGTTTGTGACTTTGCAGCTTAGGGGCTGTGACGTGAGCCGGTACGTACGGCGCATTAATAATCACAGTTCACAGTGGTTGCGTGGTGTGGTTTTGTGGGAAGTCCTCTTAACTCGGTGCTGCAAGTAGAAGCACCAGATCTTCTGTAATCATGCCCGCTTCATGTGGAGGGGTTACTTTGGCTTTTACACGGCCTTGCGGATCTATTAGTAATAACGATGCAGTGTGATCAACACCGTAATTTTCAGGATCGGTCTCGTTGGCCGTGAACGAGGCCACAATGCCTAGTGACGAGGTGAATTTGAGCACGCCGTTAACATCGCCGGTTATGCCGACAAAGTCCTCATCAAAATATCCGATATATTGTTCCATGATCTCGGGCGTGTCGCGGGCGGGATCAATAGAGACGAAGACGATTTGCGGCGCAGTTTGCTGTTGTGCTTCGAGATTGGATACGACTTCTTTCATGACTTGTAATGTTATTGGGCAAACGTCTGGGCAATGTGTAAACCCAAAAAATACCAGACTCCACTGATCGTCAAAGACGCTCTGGTTTACTGCGTTGCCGGTAGCGCTGGTTAAATCAAATTCTGGAATTTTTTTGAAATCATCAGGCAGGGCTAACGAGGTTTGCAGGTTTTCTTGCAGTGTGGCAAGTGCCGCATTATCGGCATTAGTGCTTTGCTCTGTACTGGACTGCCCGCTGTCAGCGGTATTGTCAGCCGAATCAGAAAAGTAAGGGTAGGCAAGAAAACCCAAAACAACCGCCACTAGACCGGACAACACAACAGGTAAAGTGTTGCCAGATTGTGATGGCGCAATTTTATTGTGTATCTGAAAAGGCTTTTTGTAACTTGTCATGTCTACATCTGATTAACGTAAGAGTGCTGACGAGTATACTTCGGTTTGATCTTCCTTAGAACAAACTATAAAGAGGTTACACGTGGTCCTTCCAACTGCACAGGCTCTAAGCCTAGAGGCTGCGATTCGAACAGCTGCCAGTGAGTTTGATGCACAAGAATTGTGCTTCGGACACGGTACACAAAATGCTATCGATGAGGCCAGTTGGCTGATATTGCACGCGTTAGACCTCTCACCAGTAGAGGCGCCTGACTACTCTGCCCAACTATCAGTGCAACAAATTGAAAAGTGCAACGTATTGCTACAGCGACGGATAAAAGAACGTATCCCCACCGCCTACCTAACGGGCGAGGCATGGTTTGCCGGTCGCCGTTTTCTCAGCGATAAGCGGGCTCTTGTGCCGCGCTCGCCGCTAGCTGAATTTATCACACATGATTTTTTTGGAGCACTGGATAATGTTGCTCAGCCTGCGATTCTTGATTTGTGTACTGGCGGCGGATGTATTGCCATAGCCAGTGCTTATGCAGCTCCTAAGGCCACTGTACATGCCAGTGATCTGTCGTCGGAGGCTTTGGATCTTGCTCGTGAAAATTGCGAATTGCATAACATGCAAGAGCGTGTTCAGTTATTTCAAGGTTCTTTGTTTGAGCCTTTGAGTGATAGTTACGATCTCATTATCTCTAACCCGCCGTATGTGGATGCACAGGACATCGCGGCTATGGCTGATGAATTTTCACACGAGCCTATGATGGGCCTTGCCTCTGGGGACGATGGGCTCGATCTGGTTCGTGTGATGTTGCGTGAAGCTGCCAAGTACCTAAAGCCGAACGGCACTCTGATAGTAGAAGTAGGGAACAGTTGGGAGGCGCTTGAGCTTGCGTATCCTGCCATTGAATTCTCATGGCTGGAATTTATGCACGGTGGGTTAGGAGTGTTCAGCCTTGAAAAGCAACAATTGCTTTAAAGGGCGGTTAGCGCCGACTGTCTGAATTTCTGAATATTGCAAATCGTGCGTTGAAGAGACATATCGTGCGCTAACCGAAAGGGGTAATTCTTAAAAACTTTTGGTCTTCAACAAACCTGCAGCGACTTTAATCGCGAGCTGGCCTTAATGCAAGCGCCAGCCCATACGTAAAAAACAGTAACCTAAACAGTAAGTTAACTCGTTCATTTGATTGGCCGAATTTTTTCTTGAATCAATGAATTCCTTAAGTATATGATTTTTATAACTAAATACAATTATTCAAAGTTTCGCAGGCGTTCGGCGTATTGAGAACCAACGCCTATTCAATTAAAAAGCGATATGGCAAATGTGATCTAGTGCAAGTTCACTGGGTCGTTAGATCAATTTCTTGAGGAATCTTAAGAGCCTGTTTGAGTATCAGGTTGAGTTACAGACTCTTCGGTGTTGTTAGCCGATGCTGTGAGCTTCGATGCCTCAAGGTTCTTAATCGCCTTAGTAAACATTTGGTCGGCAAATTTGTCCCACTCTTCGGTGGTGCGGTTGTGCTCATTGTCTGGCATGGACAAGCGTATCTTTAATAAAGTACCTTGGTGTTCGGTCTGATAGACCAAGGTATACGATGCCAAATTTTGTCGTAGGTAGGTTGCCTGTACCCGCGCAGTTGTTCGTAACCCCGATGCTCTTGTTGCTGCGTTGACCACATTGAAATTTGCGTAGTGGCCTTGTTGAGTTGCTTCGCTAATCGCCATAAGGGTTGCACGGGTTGAGCCCAGCACCAGTTGGCTATGCTCTAGATTGGTATTCTCTTCAGCCACAGGATAGACGTAAAAATCTGCCATACGCTTTTTCTTACTGTTGGCATACCGCACCGAGAAGCCGCCAGAGCCGTCCTCGAAGTACTTAAATCCCTCGTATTCGAAAGAGTCTATTGTTTCTGGCAGTTCGGCAATCAGAGTGGGTTCGGGCTGAGATGTGGGCTTAGATATGGGCTGTGCTTCAGGCTCATTGACTATTGGCGCAGTGGTTGCGCAGGCAGTTGTAATTGTCAGGCTGCCAATTAGGGCTAGGGTGGCTGTAAGGCGCATAGTGGTTTCGCGTTGAAATGCTTGATAATGCATTTCGCAAGAACTGCGCCCTCGCTTGCCAGCTAGCTGTTAGCTTTGTGGAACTTGTGGTTCTTTTGATAACTGGTTCAGAGAATGCTCGCTTAATGTAACTAGTTCGAAACGTTTGGCTTCGGTGCTTTGGGGGGTGTCGCTCTTTGCCACCACAGGATCCAGCCAAATAGATAGTGGGCGAAGCCAGAATCCAAAATCACCATACAGGGCTTGATAAACCACTAGCCATTCATCAGTTTCGGAATGCCTCGCCATGCCCAAAACCTGATACATCGCACCTTTGTAGTGTTTGTAAGTGCCGGGTGCAGGTGCCTGCTCGGGAGGAGATTGTTCTGAATTCGACATGGTCATGAGGTTCCTTGGAAATGGTTGTGCACACAGGTGTGTGAATCTCTACAATGATTAGCATGAATTTGCTTGCACCGAATAACATTCGTCGATGTGCACTGGTTGTGTCAGTGCTATTGATACTGCAGGGATGTACTACTTCGCCACCGACCCGTCCTGACGATGTGTGCTCAATTTTCTCAGAAAAAAAGGGTTGGCACAAAGCCGCCGTGGCAGGTGAAAAAAAATGGGGTGCCTCCATGCATATACCCATGGCTTTTATGTATCAGGAAAGCTTATTCCGATCCAAAGCCAAGCCACGCCGAAAAAAATTATGGGGTTTCATTCCGTGGCGTCGTCTGAGTTCGGCTTATGGGTACGCGCAAGCTATCGATGGCACTTGGCGTCAGTATCAAACGTCAACTGGCCAGTACTGGCGTGTGCGTCATGAGTTTGCTGACGCTACCGATTTTATTCAGTGGTACGTGAATGAAGCAGTTAGAGTGAACAATATCTCCCCAACCGATGCCCGAAATCTTTATCTCAACTACCACGAAGGTACCGCTGGTTACGCTCGTAAGACTTACCAAAGTAAGCCTTGGCTGATAGTCGCCGCTGACAATGTCCAACGTCGCTATCAGCGATACAGTACGCAGTACGAGCAGTGTGGCAAATCGTTGCGACCAGGATTCTTTGGTCGGCTTATGGGGTGGTGAAGTTGAACAGCTGACCTTCACCACGCTCATGCGCTAGCAACCATTGTTTGGTTGGCAGACCTCCGCCGAAACCGGTGAGCTTGCCACTTGCACCAATGATTCTATGGCATGGAATGATAATGGGTATTGGGTTGGCTCCATTGGCGGCCCCTACAGCTCGGCTGGCCTTGGGCTTGCCGATGATGCGCGCCACATCCCCGTAGCTAGTGGTTTTTGCGTATTCCACTTGCAAAAGGGCAAGCCAGACGCTTCGTTGAAAATCGGTTCCCTGCGGTGATAGTTTTACGTTAAACGAGGTGCGTGTGCCTGCAAAGTATTCGTCTAATTGCGCCATTACAGCCGTGAAATGCTGAGCATTTGACTGCCAATGCTCAGGAGCTTCAAAGCAGCGAGAGCCTTGAGGAAACATGACATGGCGAAGACCCTGTGCATCTGCTGCCAGCGTGAGGGGGCCAATAGGTGAGCTGTAGGTGGTGGTGTACACGGATAATCCGATGATTCGTTGTTCTTCATGATACCCCGACCCCAGTTAGGTATCATAGCTCTACGCTAGTTTATATACCTACGGAAGCTTGGAGAATAGGATGGGTTTGGGAAGTTTGTTTGGCAAGCTTTTGGGTGGTTCAAAGGGGGAGGGCGCAAGTGCGTCCGAGCCGGCAGAACCTGTCGAGTACAACGGCTTCACCATTATTGCCGCGCCTCTGAAAGAGGGTAGCCAGTTTAAAACTGCTGGGTCGATTACCAAAGATATCGATGGCGAGACGAAAACAGCCACATTTATTCGTGCTGATAATCATGCTGATAGACAGTCGGCTGTGAGTCATTCAGAGCGTAAGGCGCAGCAGATCATTGACGAGCAGGGAGCGAGTATGTTTTCCCGTGGGCACGTTTGAGTCTGGCTTTTGTATCACATTGAACCTGGATGGTAAGCCTAACTGCAAAACAAGCGGTTAATGCTTAATGGATGCACTCAGAAGGCAATCGCTGTGCCTGTTACTGATCTGTCATCTCTGGCAAGTAGCGACATCAATGGCCCAAGCCGAGTTTGTGGCAACTCTGTTTCTGCTTCCAGTTCTCCGGGATAGGCTTTTCTTCTTAGGGGGGTTCTGATTGGGCCAGGATCGTACCCGTTGATCGCCAGAAGGGGCTGGTTATCAATCCCCTGTTTACTATCAGTCTCGTCGGCAAGCATATGCATGAGCGACCGCACTGCTTGTTTTGACACCCCGTATGCCCCCCAAAAGGCTTCGGGTTTGTGGTCTAGCATAAAGACCAAGCTGCCTAGTGGTGATTTCATGAGCAATGGCATGCAATACAGTGATAGTAGTCGGGCTGAGGTTAGATTTACGTTCATTACCCGAACCCACTCTGCGTGTTCAATATGAAGTTGCATAGTGGGTGAGCCGAGATCGGCGCTGCAATGAATCACAGCATCTAAGCGGCCTAATTCTGAACCCAGATAATCAACGACTTTTCCGTAATCATCAGGGCCTGATTTGTCTTGTTGAACTGGGATTAGTACGGGTTTGTTTGCCCCGCTTTCGACCAGTAAATCGTAGAGCTTTTCCAGTTTTTTCTGATTTCTTGAGACCAGTACAACGGTTGCCCCAGCTTTCGCACAGGCAATACTCAAGCTTGTACCCAGCCCACCGGTTGCGCCAGTAATCAGGATCACTTGATCTTGTAGAGCGCCAGTTGCCAATTCAAACGCGCGCTGTGAAGCCGTGCTGTTCGTGTAATGAGATTCTTGCATACAAGAAGTTTAGATGATCGGTGCAATCTAGGGGTGAACTTTACCTTGGAGAATAACCCATGTGGCTTGCCCCGACGTTCATCGCGACACTAGCACTTGTTTCGCCAGCAGTAGTAGAGCTTAACTAACGGTGTTAGCGTTAGGCGCTCGCGCAACAGATCAGGGCGTTTCTTCTGCCATAGTTTAAGTTGCTGCTGCCTTAATATTAGTAGTCGCCAAAGTGGACGTAATGCTGGTTCACGATATCGTTTACCGGTTTGTGGATGTTGTACGGCCTCATCAAACGCGGCCCTTGCGACATCAATGGCGTGATCAATGAGTGGTTGAACTGAGGGTTTTTCGGTGGTGTTTTCGGCAATGACCGGTATGCCTTTTAGTGAACTTGTATCTGTGTCGGCTTCCACGGTTGCTACGCGTATTCGGGCTGCCATGTCGTTGGGCTGCACCTTGAATTGACGGTACAGCTCGTCACTGAAAACTGGCAGGCCACGGTGCACTAGAGTCGGTAGTTTTGAGAGCTGATCATAGTGCCCAAAGGCAAGGGCTGCCTCGGCTGTGTGGGTACTTGTGGCAAGATCAGCTTCGTCGTTGCTGAGTGCATGGGCAAGCAGTGCTAGTCGGGCGGTGTAGCTTTGCAGGGTTGCCAGCTTATGCGCCTCAATGGTGGTCGCAGGTGAGAAGCGTTGTGACGATGCCACGCTGAGTATTTCAAGACACACCGCTTGTGCTTTGTCTAGACCGTTTAAGTCATCTTGGCAGGACTTTGCAGCAGGGTGTCGAGCTTGCCCATCGTTCATTCGTTGAAGTTCTTCATGCCACCAGTGGATTTTCTTTTCTGCCACTTGTGGCTCTTGCACATCGTCCAGTGTTGATGCCAAAGCATTGATCAGCGTTAGGCGATTGACAAATCGCTCGCGTGCCTGATCGTTTACCCAGAGCAAGCTGTAGTAAAGGCTTGACCCGTCTTTCAAATCTCCTTGCAAGCTCACTGTTTTTTTGTTGCACAGATCATGTAATTGACATCCACATCGGAGCCCAGTTTGTAGACTTTGGTCAGCGGGTTGTAGGTAAGGCCGATGATTTCATCTACCTGCAAATTTGCTGCACGGCAGTAGTTTGTCAGTTCTGAAGGTTTGATAAATTTTTGCCACTCGTGTGTGCCTCTGGGCAGTAACCGCAGGACGTACTCAGCACCAACGATGGCGAACAGCCATGATTTTGGGTTGCGATTGAGTGTTGAAAAAAACAGGCGACCACCGGGCTTGGTGAGGGCGGCGCAGGCGGCCACAGTTGATGCAGGGTCGGGCACGTGCTCCAGCATTTCAAGACAGGTGACGCAGTCGAATTGCTCTGGCATTTCAGTGGCACAGTCTTCAGCAGATATACCCCGGTAGTTGACGTTTGCGCCAGCCTGCTTAGCGTGTAAGCGAGCTACCGACAAACCTGCTTCTGCCAGGTCGATTCCTGTGACATTTGCCCCTTTGTGAGCCATTGACTCAGACAAAATGCCACCACCGCAACCCACATCAAGGACGTTGGCTGAGTCTAGCGACACGCGTTCGGCAATCCAGTTAAGTCGCAGGGGGTTGATCTGGTGCAGGGGCCTGAACTCGCTGTCTTCATCCCACCAACGACTGGCGAGTTCTTGAAATTTATCAAGTTCTGCCTGATCTACATTGAGATTTCCGGTGGTGCTCATGGGATCTTGTCCTGAGTTGTGGGTGTTGAGTTCATTGCTATACGGATAAAACACGCATACCCGATCGGTCGAGCGATAATACACGTTTCGCAAATCTGTTCAGTAGCGCTTGCAAAAGAACAGTTGTAAACACAGGTGAAAACGATGCAAGCACTTGAAATTTAGTGATTTAACGCTGTTTGTGTGCTAAAATCGATGTGTTGATCAGAGCAGATCGCAACCCCAGTTCGGCACCGTAATCCATGTCTGATTTTGCTAAAGAAATACTGCCCATAAATCTCGAAGACGAGATGCGGCAGTCGTTCCTCGATTACGCCATGAGCGTTATCGTTTCGCGAGCTTTACCCGATGTCCGTGACGGTCTCAAGCCGGTTCATCGACGCATTCTCTATGCCATGCACGAGCAAAACTACGTCTTTAACCGGCCTTATCGTAAGTCGGCGCGTGTTGTGGGTGAGGTTATGGGTAAATACCATCCTCATGGCGATTCAGCCATCTATGACTCCATGGTGAGGATGGCACAGCCTTTTAGCATGCGCTACATGCTTGTCGATGGCCAAGGAAACTTCGGGTCCGTCGATGGTGACCCTCCAGCGGCTATGCGTTACACCGAAGTGCGGATGGCCAAAATCACACAAGAGCTTTTGTCCGATATTGATCAGGAAACGGTCGATTTTGTGCCCAACTACGATGGCTCTGAGAGAGAACCTGCGGTTTTGCCTTCCCGCGTTCCCGCCTTGTTGGTCAATGGTGGTACCGGCATTGCCGTGGGTATGGCGACTAACATCCCACCACACAATATTTCGGAAGTCATTAACGCAACCATTGCCATGCTCGACAACCCTGACATCACTGTCGAGCAGCTTATGGAGCATTTGCCAGGGCCAGATTTTCCTACACGCGGAATTATCAATGGAGCTCGCGGCATTAAAGACGCTTACCTAACTGGGCGCGGTAAGGTCTATATCCGCGCCAAGGCAGATGTTGAGCACAACGAAAAAAATGGCAAGGACACTATCGTCGTGCATGAGTTGCCTTACCAAGTTAACAAAGCGCGTCTGCTTGAAAAGATCGCAGAATTAGTTAAAGACAAAAAAATCGAAGGCATTACCGAGCTACGCGATGAGTCTGATAAAGACGGCATGCGTGTGATTATTGAGTTGCGCCGGGGAGATTCTGGTGAGGTAATGCTCAACCAGCTGTACAAGCAAACCCAGCTCCAAGTGGTTTTTGGCATAAACATGGTTGCGCTAGACGATGGTCAACCCAAGCTGCTTAATCTGCAACAGGTGCTTAATGCATTCATCAAACATCGCCGTGAGGTAGTTACTAGGCGCACCGTATTTTTGCTACGAAAAGCGCGTGATCGTGCTCATGTGTTAGAGGGGCTGGCAGTAGCGTTGGCCAATATTGATCCAATCATTCAGCTGATAAAAGAGTCGCAAACATCAGCGGAAGCCAAAGAAAAATTGATCACTCAGACGTGGGAAGCTGGCATCGTGAGCGGTATGCTGGAGCGAGCAGGTGCGGCAGCTTGCAAGCCTGAAAATCTGGGAGAGCAGTACGGCTTACACGATGGTCGATATCAGCTATCTGATGTACAGGCTCAAGCAATTCTTGATTTACGTCTGCACAGGCTTACCGGTCTCGAGCAAGACAAAATCATTGCCGAGTACAAAGAAATACTGGAAAAAATTGCTGATTACCTCGATATTCTCACGGACCCAGAGCGGCTTTTGTCAGTTATTCGTGGCGAGCTGGTCGCTATTATTGAACAGTACGGTGATCAACGACGTACTGTGATTCAGGTCGATCATTCCGAAATGTCGATCGAAGATCTGATCGCTGATGAATCGGTGGTAGTGACTCTGTCACACGGTGGGTATGTCAAGGCACAGCCACTGTCTGATTACCGAGCGCAACGACGTGGTGGTCGCGGTAAGTCTGCCACTGCCATGAAAAACGAAGACTTTGTCGACAAGCTGTTTGTCGCCAGCATGCACGATACCGTGTTGTTTTTTACCAGCGTGGGCAAGGTTTACTGGAAGCGCGTTTATGAGCTGCCATTAGCTAGCCGTGGTTCACGGGGCCGTCCTATTGTTAACCTGTTGCCGTTGGAAGAAGAGGAGCGGGTAAATGCTGTGCTCACCGTTAGGGAATACACGGACACGCAGTGCATTGTATTTGCGACCAGTAAAGGTGTTGTCAAGAAAACCGCATTATCGGATTTTTCACGGCCGCGTACCAATGGCATTATTGCAATAGACCTTCGAGTAGATGACTTTTTGATCGACGTTGGTCTAACCACAGGTGACAGTGACATCATGCTGTTTTCCAGCGGCGGTAGAGCCATGCGATTTAATGAATCAGCTGTGCGTCAAATGGGTCGTACCGCTGCCGGTGTGCGAGGCATTCGTATGCCAGAAGAAGATACCGTTATCGGTCTAATTGTTGTCTCCGAAGGCGAAGGCACTATTCTTAGCGCCACCAAAAATGGCTACGGCAAACGCTCGGCCCCAGATGCCTATCCGACCAAAGGTCGTGGTGGAATGGGTGTTATAGACATAAAGACCTCTGACAGAAATGGTCCGGTCATTGGTGCAGTGCAGGTCAATGAAGACGACGAAATTATGATGATCACCGACGGTGGCACTCTGGTAAGAACAGCCGTGTCAGGCGTGACGACGGTGGGTCGTAACACTCAAGGTGTTCGGCTGATTCGCCTGAGCGCAGGTGAGTCAATGGTTGAGCTCACCCGTATCGATGAGTCCGACGTTAACGTCGAAGATGAGTTAGAAGGCGATGAAGAGGGCGCAGCTCTGGATGGTACAGAGCAGGCCAAGGCTGCTGACCAAGGTGCAGATGACAGTGAGTCTGATGCATCTGAAAACGACTCTGGTGACAATGATGCGGACGAATCGGATTCAGACAGTGACACCACTGAAGATGACGCTTGAGTCGAATAGCTCTTACCTTCGTGGTAATTCGCTAAAGCGTCATTGCCACGAAGGTGAGAAACTAGGTTTTATCTCAGCATGAATCCTCACTTTCGTGGGGATGACCAGCTAAAGTCAGTGTCGTTTCACTTCAAGCCTAATTAAATAACTGTGCGTAGTTACAACTTCAATGCAGGTCCTGCAGCGATGCCTGAAAGTGTATTGGCATCAATGCAGCGCGATCTTGTAGATTATCGAGGTCGTGGGCTTTCAGTTCTGGAGATGAGCCATCGCAGTAGCGACTTTATTGATATCGCAGCAAAGGCTGAAGCGGATTTACGCAAACTGTTGTTGGTGCCTGACGACTACGCCGTATTGTTTATGCAAGGTGGTGCTAGCTCCCAGTTCGCACTAACCGTCAGTAATCTGGATATCAATAACAATGTGGCTTTTGCTGATACAGGCTATTGGTCAAAGAAAGCTATAGCTATTGCTAGTCAGGTCACTACCGTAAACACTGTGATTAGTACGACTGCCAGTACCTCAAACGAGGTTTCCCCTAGCCAAGATCCAGCGGTAACGACTCAGCCATTACTTCGCGTACCTGCAATAGATCAATGGGCAGATGTAGGTTCAGCCAGCTATCTGCACATCACCGACAATGAAACTATCGACGGTGTATTACTCAACGAACTACCTTCGGTAGCGGTGCCTTTGGTTGCTGATATGTCGTCGTCAATTCTGTCCCGCCCAATCGATGTGAGTCGCTATGGAGTGATCTACGCTGGTGCACAAAAAAATATTGGCCCTGCTGGCATCACCGTGATAATCGTTCGAAAAGATTTACTGGAGCGATGCGCACACGCCAAGGCGCTGGCGCCTGTATTCAACTACCAGTGTGTTCACGATGCACAATCAATGTTGAACACGCCACCTACATTTGCGTGGTATGCGGCTGGACTAGTCTTCGAATGGTTACTCGAAGAAGGTGGTCTAGACGTTATTGCTGCACGCAATAAGCGACAAGCTGATTTAGTGTACTCAGTCATTGATAACAACGATGCCTATATCAATAGTGTTCATCCTGATAATCGTTCGGTAATGAATATTGCTTTCTCGTTATCTACGCCTGCACGACAAGATGAGTTTCTGCAAGGCTGTGAAACAAGAGGACTCTTAGGGCTCAAAGGGCATAAGTCTGTGGGTGGTTTGCGCGCGAGTTTGTACAATGCAATTCCTGATGAAGCTGTGCATGCGCTAGTGAATTTCATGAATGAATTCAGTGAGGGCCAAGGTGCGTGAGTGACAAACTCGACAGCATTGATCGTCAAATACTGGCGCTTCTCAATGAGCGTGTACAAGCTTGCCAGCACATAGCTGAAGGTGATGACAACGACGCAGCGCTTAGTCCTGAAAGCACTGTACAAGTTGTGAAAGCGATGCTTGCAAGTAATAATGGCCCTGTAGATGGCGAGGCAATACAACGCGTTTTTCGAGAGGTGGTCAACGCCAGCGCCAATGCAGTAAAGCCTGTAAAAGTGGCCTATCTTGGTCCAGAAGGCACGTATACACACGCAGCTGTTGAACGCTATTTTGGTCATTCTGTGTGTGCAGAGCCCGTCATAGGTATTGCAGGTATTTTCGATGCAGTAGAGTCCGGTCAAGTGCAATTTGGTGTTGTACCGGTAGAAAATTCCACCGAAGGCACGGTCAATCTCACTTTAGATTTGTTAACGCAAACAAGCCTACGAGTCTGCGGTGAAGTCAGCCTGCGTATTCAACATTGCCTGCTTGGAAGTGGGCATTCATTGAGTGACATAAAAGAGGTGCACGCGCATCCACAATCTCTTGCTCAATGTATGCATTGGTTGAACGCCAACTTGCCCAACGCCGAGCGTGTCAGTGAAAGCAGTAATGCAGCAGCGGCAAAGCTGGCTGTTAAGCGCAGCGATATTGCTGCCATTGCGGGCGCAACAGCGGCTGAACTCTATGGTTTAACAACACTAGACAGCGGTATTGAAGATAGCAAGAACAATACAACTCGCTTCTTGGTATTAGGTAATGACAGCGTTGCTCCGACGGGCGATGATACTTCCTTGTTGCTTGTATCGGCTCCACATCAACCAGGTGGCTTGCGTCGTATATTGCAACCTTTTGAAGATGCAGGTGTGAGCATGACGCGTATCGAGTCGCGTCCATCACGCTCTAAGCTTTGGAACTACGTGTTTTTTATACAAGTAACAGGGCATGAGCAAGAGAGGAATTTCTCCAAGGTACTGAATCAATTGCGTGATGTTGCGCCTTCACTAAAAGTTATAGGTTCATATCCTCGTGCCTTGTAAGCACCTGTGCATCGTCGGTTTGGGGATGATTGGTGGTTCGCTTGCCGGTGCCCTTAAAAAAAACGGATTTTCAGGGCGTATTAGCGCACTGGTGCGGCGTAATGAGACAGGTCAGCAAGGCAAAGACCTAGGGCTCATTGATGATTATTCAACAAATCCCGCAACGCTAATACCGAGCGCAGATATGGTTATGCTGGCAGTACCGATGCTAAGCATGCACCAACAGCTACAATCTATTGTTGATCATCTGACGGCTACAGCCATTGTCACGGATGCTGGCAGTGTTAAGCAGCCATTTATTAAAGATGCAATGGCCGTGCTTAAAGATATGAGCCGAGTGGTGCCTGGTCACCCGATTGCCGGACGTGAAAAAACGGGTGTAGGTGCGGCTGACGCAAACCTGTACACCGATCGACGAGTACTGTTAACACCTTTGCCAGACACCGCCATTGATGCCATAGAAACAGTAGAACAGCTATGGATACTCGCTGGTGCAAGTGTTGAATGTTTAGATCCTGGTCATCACGACAGGGTACTAGCTGCGACTAGCCATTTGCCTCATGTGCTGGCGTATGCACTGGTTGATACCTTGGCTACCCAACAAGAGGCCGAAGAGATTTTCCGCTATGCAGCGGGTGGTTTTGGGGATTTTACGCGTATTGCCTCTAGCGATCCCGTGATGTGGCGAGATGTTTGTCTCAGTAATCGAGATGCGTTATTGGAATCGATTGACAACTTGGAAGTACATCTGAGGACATTGCGCTTTGCCATAGACAGCGGTGATGCTAAAACACTGGAAACTACTTTCACTCGGGCGAAAACTGCCAGAGATAAATTTACCGGATAGATGTAATGACCAAGGGAAATTCCGATACAACAAGTTTGATCAAGCAAGTTATTACGGCACGCAAAACATCAAAAGTGTTGCTCCCTCTCGAACTTAGGGCTGAGCAACAGGCGTTGTGGAAAACAGAGCATCTGCGTTGTGTTGAACAGATGTTGCAATGTGCGGCTGTGGCGCCTTTTCATAAGCGTGCTGATGAGCGGCATTGTCAAGGTACGCTCAATGCGCCTATGCCATGGCGTTTCCATGTACTCGATCCACAGGCTTGCAATAAGCTGCTGGAATACCTTGAATCTCGGGTGCAGTCTGAAACACAGACAGAGGACGAGGCTAAATGGAGCAGGGCCTGGCAATCGAAGATTAAAAATATGATTGCTGCATCGGGTGTGCTTATTCAAGTCACATGGTTGCCCGACACCCCCCATGAATTCAATCTGAAGAATATTGAGCATGTTGCTGCCGCAGGCGCTGCGGTTCAAAACCTGTTGTTAGCAGCGCAATCCCATGACTGGCTAAGCTACTGGTCAAGCGGTGGTATTTTGCGTGACGAGGAAGTATTCGATTATTTGGGTATTTGCTCTCAGGAGCAACTATTAGGTTCGGTGTTCTTATCGCCTCAGGCGCACCCATCAGCGCGTGTTATCGACGGTGGTTTACGCGATGAGCGCGGTGAGTTGGACGGTTGGGTGCGCTGGGTATCCACATAAGCGGTACGAACATGGCCGTTGCAGCAGAGATTTTCGGCACATAGGCAAAGCAGGGTGAGCAGCACGTGATGGATTATTTGATTGTATTGGTGGCAGCGTTTAGTGCAGGTGTTCTGAATACCATCGCAGGTGGAGGCACGTTTCTGACATTTCCGGCATTGGTGTATGTGGGGGTGCCTCCCATCATTGCAAACGCAACAAGTGCCGTAGCCGTTTTTCCAGGCTACTTGGGGGGCGCGCTTGGCTTTCGAGAGGAAATCTTGAAATTTGATCGTAAGCAAATGATCAAAACGCTGGCAATCACTTTGTCAGGTGCTCTGATCGGTTCACTATTGCTATTGTTCTCAGCCGAGGATGCCTTCTCCTTTATTATTCCTTTTCTTTTGCTAGGCGCCACGCTAGCGTTTTTGTTTGGTCAACAAATAAGGACGTGGGCAGCCAGTAAATCGCAATCAATCACTCCATACGGCGCTTTGGGTACTTTGTCAGTTGGAATCTATGGCGGTTATTTTAATGGTGGCCTAGGGATTATATTACTTGCGCTGTTTTCGCTTTGGGGTATGACTAACGTCCATCAAATGAATGGCTTGAAAAGCGGTTTGTCGTTTTCTTTAACGTTTGTTTCAGTCATAGTGTTTAGTTTAGGCGGGCTGGTCGAATGGAAATATGGCCTCGTTATGATGGTGGCAGCATTGGCTGGAGGCTACGCAGGTGCGCCTTTGGCTAGATCATTACCGAAGCAGGTTGTGCGTGGGCTCGTAGGATTTATTGGCTTTCTAATGAGTGGTGTGTTTTTTTGGCGATACTTTATGTCTGCGTAAAATACATCATGACGCAGGCTACAAGCTGGGCAACTGCGCGTCCTAGTAGTCGACACATCTC
>JALZWO010000177.1 GCA_023300375.1 Granulosicoccus sp.
CCAAGGATATGAGAGCAGGCGGCCATTGAGCCAAGAAGAGCATGACAGTCTTATGGATTTAGGTAATGTTAGGAATCTGTGGGATATTGGTGACGTATTGGCTACAGAGATTCTCAGGGCAGAGTGAGTCTGTAGGCATTATTTCAAGAATTATATGTGCTTTTATGTAGCTACTTCGGTGATAGAAAACCGATTCTAGTCTGGCATAGACTTCACCAATCAACAGGTAGGCACCTTGGCTAGCAGCGATTGCAGCGGTTTCTGTCAGTCTCGTCTGCCGAGAGTAATCGTCCAGTCGGGTTGTTCGGGTTGGTGATAAAAGTGAGTTTTGTTCGCCTTAAAATAGCTGTGCGAAGTTGTTCGAAAGGGAAGCGCCAGTCATCAGCTTCGGTGCGCTTTATTTTATGAATGGGGACATTTTAAAGCCTTAGCCATGACTGAAGCCTGTGGCCAACCGGGAGCTTCGATGATGGATTCGTCACCTGGCTGCAGCAGTTGGTGTATCACGAGATAGTTTGCCTCGGCAGCACCTGCCATAATCAATACATCATCGATCGGGCAGCTGACGTTAAGTCTCTTTAGCATTGAACAAGACGTGGCTTACGGTGTTAGGCTGCGTGAACGTTTTGACTTAGTTTGGCCGTATTCATTCATGGTGGCATTTGGATGAAGACTGATAAATCTTATTGGACCGAATTGGCAGAAGGCGCACGTGCCAATGGGTGGGTCGCCTGTCCTAGATGAAGATGAAGCCGCGCAGGAGAGCTCAGTGTTGCATCGGCCAGTTTTACCAGCGCCTTACACCCGTTGGGTTGGGGGGCCGAACGCCTCGAATTCATAAGACAGCCTACATTGATGGCACAAATGTGGGATGGTCTTGATATGCCAGTAGATTGTTGTGTCCAAGGACAGCATGATCATTTTAGTGTTATCGAAGGGCTTCGAGATCCTGACGGCACAATCACTCAAAATCTGTTAGCAACTACGACTTGAAACTTATTTATATTTCAGGCTTCGATGAATTTCGTGTGACAAATAGCTAGGCGTATTATCTGAAGTAGTTTTAGTTGGCATTACGTATAATCGGAAATCCTTTAGGGCGCCAGATCTCATAGATCATTTGGAATTAATCAGCGCCAGAGCATTAATGCTAACAATTGAAGCAATGAAATGAACGAATTTGAATTTGAATGTAGCCATTGTGGCGAAGTGCACAAAGGTATTCCTACTTTCGGTGCTGATATTCCTAATACCGTGTTGCAAGTGCCGCAAGAGCAACGTGAATCGCGAGTTGATCTAGGAACTGATGATTGTGTAATCGATGGTAAGCATTTCTATGTGAAAGGGTATGTGGAAATTCCGGTTGTTGGTTTTTCTGACCCATTCATTTGGGGTAGCTGGGTTTCACTAAGTGAGGAAAACTATCAAGAGTTCGTTGAGTGCTTTGATCAGGATAATCGATCACATGTGGGACCCTTTTTCGGGTGGCATTGTTGTGACTTTGCCGTGTATGAAAAAGAATGTACTAATTTGGAAACACAAATATTTTTACGTGACAATGGCATACGACCCTTGATTAAAATAAAGCCAACTAAACACCCTTTAGCAGTGGAGCAGAATAATGGCATTACAAGAGATCGACTTATTCAGATTTATGAACAAATGCTGCATGGAATATAACGACACTGTGTAGCGCAGATTACTGATTAACGAGGACTATGAAAATGTCTGTGCATGGGAGCTGTCTTTGCGGCAGTGTGACATACGCTATTCTGGGTATCCCAAAAAGCGGCTTGGTACACGATTGCTAATGATCTGCTGGAGTGCAATGAGTTTGAGTAAAGTCGAGTAAATAATAGACAACACACATTTAATGCAAATGTTCAGAAGTATTTATAGATGACGTGTCGGTGAATTCTGGCCGATTTTCCGCACAAATTTGGGCTTGTTAGGGCATGTAATCACTAGGGCTGTCTCGTCGTGTATTTAATGTACTATCAAACGCCTAGTAGGCTTTTAGGAGCACATGTTCATGGCAGGAGGATGGTCGAAAGACGGCGCCGTTCAGGATCAGATTGATGCCAGCGTAGACGACGCGGTTAGCCGAGCACGACAACAGCTCGCAACAGGCAACAGCGCAACTCAATGTGAGGAATGCAGTGTAGCTATACCCCAAGCACGACAACGCGCTGTTAAGGGCGTTCGTTTGTGTTTAAAGTGCCAGGAAGAGTTAGATACTCAGGCGCAAGACATCTCAACACTGAATCGACGAGGCAGTAAGCATAGTCAGCTCAGGTAATTAATTTTCTGAGGATCCATTGCTTGATGAAGCAGTCCGCTCTTATCGTGTTAGCGCCAATCGTTTTTCTGTTGCTGTGGTCAGGTGGGTTTACCGTAGCAAAGATCGGTATAAGCGACGCCGATCCATTAACGTTACTGGCGTTGCGTTACGGCTGTGTGGTGGTTCTGCTAACACCGCTATGGTTAATATTTCGCCCAGCATTACCTGGTAATCGCTCTGAGTGGATTAATCTCATTGTTGTCGGTTTCCTCATACAGGTTGTGTACTTTGGTGCCGCTTGGATAGCATTTTCGAAGGGTGGCTCTGCGGGTACTGTAGCGTTAATCACCTCGTTGCAGCCAATACTGGTTGCCGTAATTATGCCGATGGTGTCGCGTGAAAGAGTATCGGCAAAACGGTGGATTGGTCTGTTGCTGGGTTTGCTGGGTGCCTATCTTGTTCTATTTGGCAATGCCAACGTTCAGGTAATGACGCTCACTATTGTGTTGTTTTCTGTAGCTGCACTACTGGCATTTACGATGGCTACTGTTTGGGAGAAGGTACTCGGTGTATCTCACCATCCATTAACAGCCAATTTGGTTCAATATACTGTGGGTATGCTAGGAACCCTACCATTGGCTATATATTTTGAGCCTATGACTATTAACGTGACAGGCCCGTTTTTGTTTGCGTTGGCGTATTTGGTTTTGGCCAATTCCTTACTCGCAATCAGTTTGCTATTAATGATGATCCGAAACGGGGAGGCCACGCGCGTGTCAGCGTTGTTTTTCATGGTGCCACCATGCTCTGCATTGATCGCCTGGCTTGTGCTTGATGAAAAAATGGCATCGTTAGCATGGTTTGGAATGGCAGTAGCAGCTCTTGGTGTTTGGTTTGCTACCCGGCGTTAGCGCTATACCGTGGTTCCTCGTGGTTCCTCGTGGTTGAGCGGCTGATAACAGCAAGCAAGGAAAAAAACTACGTACTAGTTGACGCCTAGGTAGCGATGAATCTCTTCAGGGTTGTTTTTTAAATCATTAATTTCAGCTATTTTTTGACAACGGCCATTCTCCACAAAAGCCACTCTGTCAGCGATCGTTAGTACGGTCTCGATATGATGCTCCACCAGGACAATAGCCACACCTGCCTGCTTCATATTAACAATGACATCCTGTATTAACTTTATTATTGATGGCTGTAGCCCTTCGGTGGGTTCGTCCAGTAATAATAACTTGGGTTCCATGCTCAATGCACGTGCCATTGCCAGCATTTGTTGTTCACCGCCAGATAATGTGTCGGCGCGCTGTTTTAAACGCTCACGAAGACGAGGGAATATATCGAGTACACGCTCCCGGGTTGCAGCACCTGAATTTTTAACCATCAAGCCGATTTCGATGTTTTGAGCGACAGTTAATTCTGAAAATAGGCCTCGTCCTTGTGGAACATAGGCTATACCCTGTTTTGGTACATCATAGGGGGCCATAGTGCTGAGAGTTTGGTTGTCGAATTGAATACTTCCCGTTTTCAATGGCAGCAAGCCCATGATTGATTTTAACGCGGTAGTCTTGCCTGCGCCATTTCGTCCCAACAGGCAAAATATTTCGCCAGATTTAACATCGAAAGACACATCAAAAAGCACTTGCACCTTATCGTAGGCTACCTCAATATTTTTAACGTTAAGCATTGGCTGTACCAAGATAGGCGGCTTGTACTTCACTATTGGTGCGGATTTCCTGTGGTGTGCCTTCTGCTAGAGTCTCTCCAAAATTCAGCACAGTTATGTAGTCAGCAGCGGCCATCACCACATCCATATTATGTTCGATCAGAAGAATGGTTGTATCACCAGCTAAACTCTTCATCAAGATGACAAAGGCTTCTATCTCTTCGGCTGATAAGCCTTGTGTGGGTTCATCTAAGATGAATAGCTTTGGAGATTGGGCTAGACCCATAGCGATTTCAAGCAGTCGTTGATGGCCATAACTCAGATCACCAGCAATCTGCTCTTGTCTGTCTAGTAGGTTAACGCGACGAAGTGCATCAACTGCGCGTTGATCCACTGACAAGGTGTTAGCAGAATTGTGTAAGCTGCGGGCCGCTAGCGCTACATTTTCATGAACCGATAAATTTGAGAAAATGGACGTAATTTGAAATGTGTAGGCCATGCCTAACGCTATACGTTTGTGAGCGGGCAGAGCGCTGATCTCTCGATTGTTAAACGTGATTGTTCCACTGCTTGAAGGTATTCTGCCGCTCAGCATTCCAACGAATGTTGTTTTTCCAGCGCCGTTTGGGCCAATAATGGCTCTTATTTGTCCTTGTGGCAGATCGAAATCAACATCGCTGACAGCGTTGAGCCCTGAGTAGTGTTTAGACAGTCCTCGCGTGGATACTAGATTCATGGTAGCCACCTAATAACGTGTTTTCTCACAACGCCTGCCAGCCCTTGTGGAGCATATAAGGTGAGAAAAATAAGCGCAACACCGGCAATTAACAAATAGGCGTTCGTGAATTGACTTGATATATCGATCAGATAAAACATGAACAGTGCGCCAATCAGCGGTCCAATGGTTGTGCCAGCGCCACCGAGTAAAACATAGAGCAAGGGGAATATGGAATATTGAACCGTTGCGAATGTGGCCCCAACGTATCCGAACAATAAGGCGTAGATCGCTCCTGCAGCACCAGACATAGTGCCTGAAATAATCACGGCAAACCATTTATGAAGCTGCACGTTGTATCCCAACATTTTGGCGCGCTCTTCGTTCTCTCGAATAGCAACTAATGTCTTGCCAAATCCGCTTTGTACAATCCAGCCGATAATTAAAAGGCAAACAGAGAATAGAGCCAATGCTACAAAGTATCGGTTTGTGGCATCCGAAAGATCAAAGCCTGAGATCATTCGTTGGGATTGTTTGATAACAAATCCCTCATCGCCTCGCGTGTATTCACCCAGTAACAGGATAGTCAAGTAACCCGCTTGAGCAAACATCAGAGTCACAATCATAAAAGCAACACCGGATGTTCTCAGAGCTAAAAAACCTATCACGGTAGAAACGAAGGCTGCGAATGCCAACCCTGCGATTAATCCGGTAATGGGTGATAGATGCAAGTACTGCATGGCTAAACCTAATCCGTACATTCCTGAAGCAAAGAACAGTGCATGTCCAAGACTCAATAGGCCGGTGTACCCGAAGAGTAAGTTATAGCCCATGGCGTATATGGTTAGTACAAGCACCCTGGCAACAATGCCACTATGGTATTCAGGCAATATGAAAAAAACTCCCGCTAACGAAGCAATAGTGAACAGGTGCAGAGCAAGTGCTTTTGATTTTTTGGTCATTTTGCTGGCTTGCCCATGAGGCCTTGAGGCCGAAAAATCAGTACAAATGCTACCAGCAATGTTGCGAGAATTTTGGCAAGTGTTGGCGAGAAGAATACTGAGATGATGCCATCACTCATCCCTATTAGTATTGCGGCGACAATAGTGCCAGGTATGCTTCCAAGGCCTCCAATAATGACCACAATAAATGCCAGCAGGAGAGGGTCGCCACCCATTAGATAGTGTGCTTGCTGTATCGGAACAACTAATACCGAAGCAAGTGCTGCAAGGCCTGCTCCAAGGCCAAATACGAGTGCGTAGATTTTTTCTACAGGTATGCCATGAGCCAACGCCATATCACGATTAAGTTGTGTTGCCCTCATAATTAGGCCGGCGCGGGTACGAGTCATGAACAACCACAAGCCAACTAAAACAACGACCGCTGCGACTATTACAGCCAGTTTATAGGTGGTGGTGCTTAAACCCCAAGGCCAGTACATAGACCACCCATCCACGCCATTTTCAAACCATGGTAAAGCTATGCGCATGTTGAACGGAGCTTCCACAGGGCGCGCATCGGCTCCAAATGTCATTAGTGTCAGTTGCTGTAAAACGTACAGTAATCCGATGGTTGCTACGATAGTTCGCTCTGGATCGTAGTTAATTCTCCGCAATATCAGATGATCAGCCAGCGCTGCGATGCTACCAACCATGATTGGAGCGACAATAAGAGCAAGTAAAAAACCGATGGCTGGGTGACCACCAACGTGTGATGTAATCCACCATGCCATCACCGCGCCCAGCATATAGAACTCGCCGTGAGCAACATTTACTACACGCATAATACCGAATACGATACTAAGCCCGACTGCTATTAACGCAAGCACTGCAGCACTGATTGCTCCTTCAAGTGTTGCGAGCAATAAATGAGGGCCGAATTCCATAAATATTCATACCTGTATAGGTGGCGAGAAATACCAAAGTGGCAATACACAATTTGCTGCAAACGCATACACACATCGTGGGTGTGCTTTTGCTAGTTTATTAGTACAGATTGATCAGTGTTGCTACTCTATCTAGGGTGTGTGGCTAGTTTTTCTGAGATATGCCATAAGCGAGATAAGCATAGTCTGTTATGTCGCTATCGCTATGGGCAGTTTAAGTGTGAACTAAAGCTGCGGGACTATCAACACGCACACCAAGGACACGTTGGGAGGATACCCTACGTCGTTGTGTTCAACTGATGAATACACTTGAACGCAGTGGACAAGTTGGACAACACCACCGTCCTGTCCACTTGTGGTCATTGCAACATTATGGATGAACGCGGTTTGTGATGTCAGGTTTGTGATCTCAAGGGGCACTTTAGAATCTGGCAGTTTAAATGCCCTTGATTAATGCTCTATCAGGGTTGCGTACAGTTCGTGCTGCAGGCGAAGTCTATACAACCACGGTTTGCGTCGTGGATACGTATTTCCTGCTATGGAGTGAGAATGTTTTGACATTATGGACCTGATAACACGGGTGGGAAATTCCTTCTGACTGCGCAGCAATAGGTGGTTTGCTGTTCACTACGCGAAAGGCTTGTCTTACATAAGAGCCAAGCCTTTCACGTTATACGCCGATAGTGCTTCTAGATAGGCGGTCTTGCAGAGCCTGCGTGTAGAAGTTCATGTGCTGGTATGTACCGTTATCCATCAGCTGGATTTCAGCATGAATTTTCTAGTCAGTCATGGTTCATAAAAGGGCGTTGAAGTGTGTGCTATGCGCCAGCGGCAATAGCCTGAGTTGGTGCAATGTCGTATTAGTCCTCGCGGGCAAGAGTCATCAAACAGAGGCCCAGAAGCAGGGTTGCCAGCAGGCCAGCTCCTCCACCAGCAGGAGAGGGTAGAAAGGCTTCACGCCCAAACACGATCAAGATCATATTAGTGGCCATCGCAACACCGCCAACTAATGCTGTCAGGCCTCCCAATGCTTTAGCTCCTTCGGACATCTTAGCCATTCCAAAAATGAGTGCAGCGAAGCCGAGTAAGACTTTTGCTGCGTTGTAGATCATAAAGGAGAAGGCGACTACTGCTCCTGCCACAGGTCCCAGTGTGTCGAGTTGACCGGCAGCTTCGAAAAATGGCCCGAACATGTTGAGACCAATGCTGACTTGGACTACATTGAGTACCGCACTGAAAGCAATAGCAGACCATCCCAGGTGATAGTTTTTGGCCTGCACCATCGCGGCTCCGGCAAACGCTGCGAGGATAGTGAAAAGAAAAGCCTCAAGCCCCCATATGAGCTTCAGTGGACCATGAGCTTCATTGATGTAGAGAGCGGTATAAATTGCCTGCGTTACAACCAGAGCTAGCAGCAAATATGATGTGATTTGAACAGTTCGTGTCGTAGTAAATTTCATGGAGCATCCTATGTGTTTTTTGTGTCTGAAAATTGTTCGTAGCGCAGCAGTATTTCGTGTGAGTTTTTAACCAGTCGCTATCAAGCGCTCAGCAGATTTCCGATGAGTTAAATCTCATTGACTGCCAGCCCTGGCCACGGAAATTATACCGACAGAATGACGAGATCCACGACTAATACAGCGAGTACGCTGGGGAGTTCCTTCGTTAGAAATTTACCCTAGCAATTTGCGTTGTTTTGTTCAAACTTTCCCCGGTCGTGTCCACACGAATCGTGGCATTCTGGGTGATGTTCAATGGGCTGCATCTCGCCTTGAAAGTGTTCAAGGGGGAGAGGTAGTCGAGGCAATTAACTGTTTGCTGCGTTTAGCGGCAATCGATAATCTCGAAATGTGCTCTCTGATGTAAACTGCGGGAACTCAATTGACATGACAAGGTCAAAAGATTCTGACTGTTTCACTCAGCAATGTTGTCTTACGGGTGTGCTGAATCGACGGTAGTTCACCGTCGGAGTTTTCCAAATTTACTTTGACATGAAAAAAATAATTGTTATCGCCTCTGCGGCCTTGATCTTAGGGGGCGTAGCAGCCAACACGATAAAATCGGACAACATCTCAGCATTTTTCGGCCCCTATTTCCAAACGGTACCGTGGATATCTGAACAGGCTGGCGCTGACAATAAGAACCCGCTGAAAGCAGAAAGTGAAAAGCTCCCTGAGCAATGTCTTGATTGCTCTGACGACGGTATCAACTCAAGCAAAAATTCTGCGCCGGTTACCGATTTTTTGTCATTCGCAGCAGCAGCAGATCCTCAGATCAACAAGAATACGGCTAACCCGAGAGTGGGGTTTCAAAACGATATAGCTAGGTTCTTGCTCGGAAAAGTGTACAACGATGACAACTATAAGGGGCTGATTATTGCTGGCGATCTGACGGAGCACACCTACAAGTGGGAAATTCTGAAGGTTTACAACTCCCTGCTTGGCAGTGAAGAGACGGATCTAAGTTCGATCCTTGAGCGCAGCAAAGATCTAGACAGGCTGTACGAAGGCCTCGGTAATCACGACATGAGGAAAGGCACTTGCTGCGCGGACGGCGACGTGGGTGGCAACTGTATTTGTGAGAGTGGACTTACCGATATTATCGACCGGGGTGATAGACAAGATCAAATAAGGTCACAACCACCTCATTATTCTTGGGAATGGAATGGTATCCGTTTTGTTCAGCTAAACCTGATGCCTGGAGATGAAGCTGAAGCGGTATGGAACGGTGCAAGTCGAGATCCGCTAGATGCCTTAAAATTTTTAAAGGACGAGCTGGAAGATGTGGGTCCCGATAAAAATGTCATTGTTGTCCATCATTATGGGATGGACAGATTTTCAAATAAATGGTGGAGCACGGAAACCAAGAACGCTTATGAAGAAGTGATCAGAGATTATCGAGTGGTGGCAATGATCACGGGGCATTTGCACTGGTCGAGGCGTTCGACAAACATGCAGCAGTGTTGGAACGGTGTAACAGCGGTAACGGTTGGAAGTATGCGGTTGGGATTTCACCTTGATTTCAAAATAGTCGACGATCAATTGACAGTTACACGCTTAAGAAATGGTTCACCAAGATGGAGTGATTCCTATTCCATAGGTCAGAGCGACGACAATTTCTGTGGGAGTAATACGTGATCTAAGGGCCCGTGAAGCCATAATGGATTTCACCGCCAGCCGCCTTACTATCCTCATCGCTTGAGAGGGCTGGCATTTCGACCCGCAAATACCTAATTTGCTGGGCGCGCCAATACCTCAACTTTAAAGTAGCCTTTACTTTGAGCAGGCTTTAACGGTGAGCCCTTCGGGTAATCTGGTTTTGTCATTGCCACAAGCTAGATCAAGTTGATTCTGTCTAAGGTTTCTAGACGACGAGAGATTAGCACCCGACAGATCAGCATTAATGAGATTGGCTCCCGATAGATTGGAACCTTGGAGAAAAGCCCCCGACAGTTTAGCCTCAAACAGATTAGCCTGTGAAAAATTAGTACCTTGGAGAAAAGTGTTCGACAGATCCGCATTCCACAGATTAGCCTCCGACAGATTGGCCACAATGAGATAGGCCCCTGATAGATCGGCAGCACTGAGGTTAGCCCCTGACAAGTTGGCGTCAAAGAGGTTGACCTTCGTTAGATTGGCATTCGTAAGATCAACCCCAGATAGATTGGCATTGATGAGAAAAGCGCCCGACAGATTGGCGTTACTGATAAATGCTGCAGACAGATTGGAATCTGCGAGTTGCGCTCCCGATAGGTTTGCATCAAGCAGATTAGCTTCTGACAGGCGGGCATTCGTGAGATTAACTCCAGATAGGTTGGCACGCAGCAAATCTGCACCCGATAGATTGCCATCAAGAAGATTAGCTTTTGATAGATCAGCATTAGTGAGATTAACCTCAGACAGATTGGCTCGAAGGAGATCAGCTCCCGATAGGTTTGCATCAAGCAGATTAGCTTCTGACAGGTTGGCATCAAGGAGGCTAGCCTGCGATAGATCAACACGAAAGAGGTCTGCCCCAGACAAATTGACTCCTTCCAAATAAACACCGCTCTGACTATCGTTAGCGGATAGATTGATGCCGTTGAGGCTAGTCTTTTGATTATTAAGGTATTCCAAAGCTGGCCCAATCGCGGTATCGCCCGGGGCGTTTTGATTCACCAACTCCCACGCTTGCTCGATACGCTGGGTATCTGAATCCTCTACATCATTCCAAAGCATAATTGCAGTAGGTACGACAAACGCTAAGCCAATTACAATGGCAGCAACTTCTGTCCATAACCACGCATCACTTTCCTTGTATTGTTGAATCAGAGAACCGCGTTTGTCTGGTTCTTTATGAGTTTCAAGCTTGTGAGACAGTGGGTCTGATTGTTGACGAGGTGTAACCATGATTCCTTCTTTTTAGACTACTTCCAGACTCCAATTCTAATGATTGTTGTTCCTCAAGTGTTCGGCTTGCATCAAATAGGCAGACGAAAAATAACTCACAATCAAAGTGAAATAATGAACTTATTGAGATTGGTGCTTACGTTAGCTAATGTCAGAGCAAGGTGGTTACCCAATCCACGCCGATATAGGCTTGAAGTCGAAAATATCAGTGGTACTCATCGTATAATTCGATGCTTCGAAGAGCATCGAAGCTGCACACCACCCTTCGTATTAAAAATGATAATCATTTTTTATGACAAGGGTTACTGTAAAAGATCTGCTCGAACTCAAAGGTGTGAGACAAATTTCCTTTGTTCAAGTTGCGCGCGAATCTGAAGCCATCGCTGCATCGGAGGCGGGTATGGACATGATTGGTACTGGTTATTGTCCTGAGACCAAGCATTATGCGTCGCTTGTACCTAACTCGCATTTTTAATTCGGTTTGCCTTGAGGGCAGCATGCCACAGCAGAAGCTGCACTACTCACTGCTATGCAAGCAATGGAAGCTGGTGCTCAGTCGATATACTGTGGTATGAGTCCCGCACAACAATCTGATCAACATGAACTTTAACTGTAGCGCACCAAACAAAGTGTGGGCTGGAGATGTGACGTATTTGAGAACGGGTGAAGGCTGGATGTATCTGGCAATTGTGATGGATTTATACTCTCGTCGGATTGTTGGTTGGCACATCAGTAAGCGTATGACCACGGATTTAGTCTCGCAAGCATTGACCAAAGTATCCTGGATGAGAAAGCCGGGAAAAGGGTTAATCTTTCACAGTGATAGAGGATCACAGTACACCAGAAAAAAACAACATAAATTGCTCAAGCGATATCCTATGCGTGCCAGCATGGGCGACGTCGGTGCTTGTTGGGACAACGCTGTTGTTCAGTCACTACGCTTAGTACGTGGGGTACTCTAGATATCAAAGTACTTACGAATAATCATTGTAATAATGTTCCTAAACTACTGTTGTTGTGGGAACTTTAATCCTACTTTCTGTCAAAATGGAATGACGCTATTGTCAACGACAGGTCACTAAGAAGTGACGTCGCTATTAGCATCAATCTTCCCTGCAACGACTTTAAAGAGAATCTTTATGGACTGGTCAAAAATAGTAAAAACCACCGTTTTCGGATCACTTGTGCTGATGGGTACTGCAGCAACTGCTCAAAACGACGAGGTAACAAGTGAGATAATTGGGGCCGAAGGCAAGGCAATCGGATCAGTGACACTTCAACAGGGTACTGGTGGGGTGTTAATGACTGTTGAGCTGAACGATGGTGCACTGACAGCAGGTTGGCACGGTATTCATTTTCACGCGCATGGCACTTGTTCAGATGTGGGTGAATTTAAACTCTCTGGCGGCCATGTTGGGAAGAAGCCTGGAGCGCACGGTTTATTGAACCCTGAAGGGCCCGAATTTGGGGATTTGCCCAATATTTACATACCAGAAGGTAGCGACGCAAAAGCGCAGTTTTTCTCTGCAGGTCTGACATTAGCGTCTGGCTCCGACGGCGAAGCGTTACTGGATGCTGATGGCAGCGCTTTGGTCATCCACGCTCAGTTGGACGATCACATTACTCAGCCTATTGGTGGAGCCGGTGCCCGAGTAGCTTGTGCTGTTCTGCAGTAAAGTTTAATCCTGCAGTATGCTGACTGTCTGATTGCAAGGGCGCATTGGGCAGTCGTTGCTTGTCAACTATCTGATAAATAGGAGCGGTCTTCACTTCTATTTATCAGAGGTCACGTTGTAACCTATTGGGTAAGGCCATTACGCCTCAATCTTCTCACTCGTCATTTGGTGAATTCGTCAAGAGTACGAACAGGTTCCCTATATAGTGCAGGGAATTGATTTTTCGTTTACGGCTGATCTGATTTCAAAACACTCGGATCGGGTGTCAGAGCTGATCAGTATTGTTGGACGGCCTTGCTTGCCGGTGGTTTGAATGAAGATGGTGCTTGGCGCTGGCAGATTTTTGTGTATCGATAGCCCGACACGCTCCGCCTGTTCAACCATACCAGCCTGCAAAATAGCCGACTATAGCTCCTGAGATGACTAGCGCAAGAACACCAACCCAGTTTGCTTGAAAAAATATCTGCGGTACCACCTTATCGGATAACCACTTCATCGATCCGGTTACCATGGGCATTATCAGGTTTTGCCGCCCATAGACCATATAAACAAGCACCATGACGACATGAACAATGGCAACGATTTGCAAAAGGTCGGCGTTTGTACGGTGTATGCGGTAGAGCAGGTCAGTAACAGAACCCGACAAATTACCGTATAGCGCACCCTCTAAAAGCTCGTCTTCATCGGCTATGAAGAAACCAGTGCCAGCTTGTACGGCTATCATGGCCATGATTAGAATAACCGCCCAACTACCAGCAGCATTGTGGCCACGCTCTACATGAAGGCGGCGCTTGAACAAGTCATTTAGATGTTTAAGAACTTTGCGAGGATGATTTAACAAGACTAATAGCCGAGCATTATCACTACCGACAATACCCCACAAGAGACGAAATAAAACCAACATCATGACCACTTCGCCAATGGTGCGATGCCAGTCAAAAAACAACCAACCTGTAGCTCCGCTGATTAGCATGAAAGTCACGCTAATAGCCAGACTCCAATGGAAGGCCCGAACCCAGATATCCCAGATTCGGACGAGTTCGGGCTCTTTCATCAGACTATTTACTTCTTTTCAGCGCGATAGTCATCGTGACAACCTTTGCAAGAAGCGCCTACATCACCCATAACACCCTGAAGTGCATCCAGACTTTCTCCAGCAGCTGGAACAAGCGCTGCTACAGCAGTTTTTAGTGCCTCGGCTTTTTCAGTGATCGCAGGGAAAGTCTCCCAAATTACAGGGAGTGCGCGATTGGTCGCATTGCCTTCTGTTGCGTTATCAGAACCTTGCGGCCACATCTGGCTTTGGCCAAAGTTTGCGGCGGCGCTGAGGTTGTTTGCAGCTTCTGTCGCAACTGCAGCATCGTAGGGTCTGTCTTCTTTGGCCATAGCGCCAAGGATACCCAGGTTAAAACTGTACGATTGAAACATGGCCTGACGAGCTTTAATAGCCTTGTCGTGTGGACCGTTTGCGGCAATCGCAACAGCACTAATGGCGAGCATTGCGCTGGTGAATCCTGCAATGCTAAATAGCTTAAGCTTTGTCATAATTGAATGTAAATCCCTTGAATAGAAATGGAGTGATCATCTGGAACTCTACACTATCAAAGTAGCTCCTAAAGGACACGTGATGTTCTAATCAACCTTGCACAGTACATCTGCATTTATGCACACTCAGAGGATTTTCAAAGCATGAACTGGAATTGGGATCACTTACGGTTTTTTTTAGCTCTTGCTGATAATCACACGTTGGTCGCAGCTGCAAACCAGCTAAACGTGAGTCACACCACCGTTCTACGCAGAGTCAAAGCCTTCGAGATAGAGCTTGATGTTCAATTGTTCGAGCATACGCTTCAAGGTTACAGACTCAATGAGCAGGGGGAGTCCTTGTACGCTGAGGCTACCAAAATGAAGGCGGCGATGGAAAAAGTGTCGCGCCAAATAATTGGCTCTGATAGAAAAGCTCAGGGAGAAGTGGTGATCACCACAACAGACACCTTTGCTTATGAAATTCTACCTTCACTCCTAAAAGAAATAACAGATGAGCATGAGGGTTTACGATTTTCAGTGAAGATGATCAATCAACTAAGCGACATCGACAATTACGAGGCTGATATCGCTGTTCGTACATGTAAAACGCCACCTGAGCGGCTAATTGGCCGAAGAGTAGGTACGGTAAAATTTATTGCCTGTGCTTCGGTCAAGTATGCAAAGCAACATGAACTCAGCAAATTTCCAACCAATCCAGAGGCACACCGATTTATTGTATTGGATGACAGCTACAGCAATTCTCCTTTCTATCGCTGGCTTGATGAGCGTCTAACACTCACAACGTATCGCACAACTGTAAATAACTTTCTCAGCGCTCGCGCCATGTGTCGCAACCACATGGGAATAACCGTGCTGCCAGACTACATGATTAACAACCAAAACCAACTATTGCCGCTAACCACCGATAACCTGATTTCAGGTAATGATCTCTGGATTCTGAGCCACCCCGACTCTCGAAATACGGAACGCGTAAAGCTGGTTCGCCGCTTGTTGCGTGAACATCTGGTTAAGCATTTCGCTGAAAGTTAGTTTGGTTTACTATCAGTAAAAAATTCGCTTTCGCTTTTGTTGGTAGGAAGATCAGATTTGTCCAATCTGTCATCATAATATGGCCAGCCTTTTCAACACCTTGCAGGCTTGGTACTCTGATGCCTTTGATGCCAGTTATATCTGTTGAAAGTTTGATGGTGATACGTGTTTGCTGCGTCTGTTACCTCATCGAACCAGAGAAATAGGAATAGAAATTGCGTCAAAACTACCCACACATGGGCCGATTAAACCTGACCTAATTGTTCACTTGAGGCAAATCGTGTTTTTTTAGCTGCCACAAATTCTAACTACCACAAACGTACGACACTCATGAAATCCATAACAGGTAAGGCGAAGTATTGGAAGTGAATGTGGCCACAGAAAGTATGCGAAGTTCCTTGAAGGTTTCTGACTAAACGTCAGCGGATACGACCCGCTTCGAGAGCTTTCCGTTGACGATTTAAAAAGGTGTAATTCACATGGTCGAAAAAACAACTCTAGAGAACTTTCAACGGTGTAAACGCACATGATTGACTATAACCACAGTCTTCTTTTTTTAAGCGATAGATCACACTTCGTAAAGTCATGAGTGCATTCCTCTCCATCCGCGGAAACCTGCTTTTAATTAACCTGGTGGTTGTTGGGCTTATTCTGTGGTTAACAATAAGTTTTCTACACTTAGCCGCTTCTCAGCGAGTAGAGGCGTTATTGTTGCAAAACAGCATGCGTGTTCAAAGATCTATATCGTTAGCCAGTAGTGCCTTAGCCAGTGAACGCAGTTATATCCAAAGCTCTCTAAGTTCTTCGAGTGGTATTTCAGCTGAACAGAACCAACAGTTAATCTCCCTGGCCCAGACAACTGACTCACTTTTTAACGACATGACTGGTCTGACGAATGAGCTGATGAATAGTCAGAAGTTTGTCTCAATGATTCCTGTTACACGAAGCGCACTAAGCAATCAATTAGCTACGGTGATAGAGCTTCATGACCAGTTAACAACTCAGCGCCCAGTACAACGTACAGCGCCGGCATCGGATACTTTGTCTGAACTGCAAACAAACATTCTTGTGGCTCTGGCTGAACTTGCCATTAGTGTAAAATTTCTTCCTGATTTTAACGCCTCAGAGATCGCCAATTATCACGCGTTGCTCAATGAATTATTGATGATCAATACTGATCTTTTGCATAAGAAAAATTTTACAATAGGTTTGTTTAAGAGCTATAGAGATGAGCACTCCGAGACAGGCACAAAGACAGCCGTGCTTAACGAAAAAATAGAAGAACGTATAGCAAACGTCGTCAAACTATCTCAAGCTAATAAATCAGTGGATCA
>JALZWO010000178.1 GCA_023300375.1 Granulosicoccus sp.
CTTCTTAATCATGAACGCCCCTATAGTTTGCATAAACACCATTAGCGCTAAAGCTATCCAGCCCAACAACGTATTAAACACTGGCAGCGTGGCCTCAGGCTCCAACAAACACAAGGCAGCCAATAGCGCAAAGGGCAATGCGGATACCACATAACCTTGCATCATGCCTTGGGACGTAAGTGCTGAAATTTTCCCTTCCATTTCAAGCTTGCGCCTGATACCCGTGGCTAACTGCTGAAGAATCTCTGCCAGGTTTCCGCCCACGTCTTGAGCAATCAGTACAGCTGATACTACTAAATCCATCTCTTCGCTTTGCACGCGTTCCGCTAAATTATCCAGCGCATCTTCCATGCGTGCACCTAAGCGATGTTCTCGCAACATGAGTGATAGTTCTTCAGTCAGTGGTGTAGCGTCTTCCCCTACCAACGCCTGCAACGCCACTGGAAACGTGGAACCCGCCCGCATGCCCGACGCTATTTGTGTCATGGCATCAGGTAGGGCATGACTAATAGCTTTGGCGCGCCGGCCTTTTAAAATCGCAAATACGATACGAGGAAAGCACAACAACGCGAACACAATCGCAACAATAAACGGCAAACCCACGCCCACCATAAACAACGAGAGTGGGACACCTATCAGTGCCGTGAGATAAAGAACGAACAATTTGCGCACATCGTTGAACAGAAATAGCTGAGTGAGCTGGGTTTGCACATGCTCTGTATTTTTCCGGTGATACCGACCAAAGCCTGCAATGGCGCTGGTTATGAGGATGCGCGCACCAAGGGCAAATCCTACAAACAAAAGTGCAGCAATAAACAGGCTATTCATGGGCGCATCTCACGTCTCTGGGTATGCTTATGCGCTTGCTCAAACAGTAACAAATCCAGATCCACACCAAACTCTCGTAGGCTCTCATAGAAATGCGGCACGGCGCCAGTTGCAACAAACTCACCTGTCACACGATGTTCGCTATCGACCCCGTGCTGATCGTATCGAAAGATATCCTGTAGTTGTACTGTGCCACTTTCCATGCCTACCACTTCAGTGATTCGGGTAATTTTGCGCGAGCCACAGGTAAAACGTTGTTGTTGCAAGATGATATCTACCGCGGAGGACACCTGCTCGCGTATGGCACTCACTGGTAAATCCATGCCTGCCATTAGCACCAGTACTTCCAATCGAGACAGCACATCGCGGGGTGTATTCGCATGAATCGTGGTGAGTGAACCGTCGTGCCCCGTGTTCATTGCCTGCAGCATGTCTAGAGCCTCACCTCCGCGACACTCACCCACCACTATTCTGTCGGGCCGCATGCGCAATGAGTTACGCACCAGGTCTCTGATGGGTATCTCACCCTTATCATCAAGGCTTGCGGGGCGTGATTCAAGCGATACCAGATTGGGTTGCCGTAAGCTCAATTCTGCGGCATCTTCAATGGTCACAATGCGATCAGTGTCTGGGATAAAACCCGAAAGCACATTGAGTAATGTGGTTTTACCAGAACCCGTGCCACCCGATACAATGATATTTTTACGCCGCTCAACACACACACGTAAAAACGCCACCATGGCTTCACTTAGGGAGCCGAACTCAACCAGTTCACTGAATTGCATACGGTGCTTTGGAAATTTTCTGATCGTCAGGCTTGGGCCCTTGAGCGCTAAAGGTGGAATCACTGCATTCACTCGCGAACCGTCTTTCAATCGTGCATCAACAATAGGGCTGCTTTCATCAATTCGCCGGCCCAACGGGGTAATGATGCGTTCAATAACAGCGTAAACCGCCTTATCACTACTAAAATGCATGGCAGAACGTGTGAGCTTGCCTGATTGTTCAACAAAGACTTCACGATAATTATTGACCATAATTTCAGTGATCGTCTCATCAGCAAGAAACAACTCTAATGGCCCGAGCCCCACGGCCTCATTTAACACGTTTTGATGGAGACGCAGCGTGTCAATATCGGGTGGAAGCTGTGTTGCCAATGCGTTGATAACATCAGTAATCGTCAGCGTGGCCTCTTCTCGTAACTGAGAATCAGACATTCGGTTAACATCTTTTCGCTGGAGATCCATACGCTCCAGCAGTTGCTCGTGCACCACAGTGCACCAGTAGCCCATCACTGAGTTGTTGACATCGTTGTGATATTTTTCGACATCTGCAGCCGCTTGTGTGCTCGAAGGTTCTGGTCGTTCGGTACCTGCCACAAGCGATTCAACGGCATCTCGCTCTCCATGATTGCCCACTGTCTGCGCTGATTTCTGCACGGATGCTTGGTCACGCTGTATAGAATTTTGTGCTGTATAAGAATTGATGGTTGTTTTATCTAAGGTAACAGCTGGACGCATTGCCACGTCAGTTGAAGCGCTCAGTGTTGAAGAACTAGAGAGCGCATTAGGCCGCAAAGTGACGCGAATCTCACCCACCTCAATATCATCTAAGGTACTCAGTGGACCATGATCAACAACGCGCTCACCATTCACGCGGCAACCACCCAGACTCCCTAGATCACGCAAGTAAACACCATCTCGCTCCTCACGTAGCTCAGCGTGGCGTTTTGCCATGCGCCGACTATCGAGCACCAAATCGTTATCACGAGCACGCCCTATACGGCAATGACTTCCTTTAACCTGAAACAG
>JALZWO010000179.1 GCA_023300375.1 Granulosicoccus sp.
CGGCTCGATTAGTCGCATACCGCGACGTATCGTGAATGGTCTCAGGGATCAATTCTCGATGCGCAACACCATAACTTCTCAAAAAGTCGGTGATAATTTCTCGCGGCTCTTTACGATGCACTCTCAATAGTCGTTTAAAGAACCGTTTTGCCGCTGCACCATGGCGACGTGTCTGAAGAAACACATCAACCACTTCACCATCTTGACCCACCGCTCGCCACAAATAGTGTCGTTTACCACGGATGTTGACGAAAACTTCATCAATAGAGAACGTATCTCCAAATCCTTGATGCCGTCGTTTGAGTCTTCTCGTATAGGCCGGTCCAAACTTGTTACACCAGAGCCGAATGGATTCGTAACTGACAATAATGCCCCGTTCAGCTAAAAGATCCTCTATATCTCTTTGACTGAGACCAAAGCGATAGTAGAACACACACGGTGTATTGAATAATCTCTAGAGCAAACCGATGTCTTTTGTACAGTGATGCTGATTGGCTCTTGCGATAATTGTCGCTTAACTTCACTAACTTGTCAGTACCTGATTTTCTGTATAAATCCTATGGCTGTGCAAAAAAGTAGAATTTATTGACTGTGTTTCTACTTTACTTTGCATGCAGACTGCATATACTGCAATTTATGAACAATCACTCCTTCTTTAGCTTTGTATTTTTTTGCAGTGTTATTGCTCTCGGCCCGGTCTCAGTAATGGCAGCTGGTCAATCGTCGCAGCCTACCTCTCCTAGCAACCCTGCACACGTCACTGACAATGCGCAAAATCAATCTCTAGAGACTAATACAGCCCCAGTATTTCCCGATTCAGCGCGGATTATACTCATCGATCAAAGTGGGCAGGAACTGGATATCGGTGGAGTCATGTTCTCAGCGTCCAGCGCACAATCAACGCATGTCAGCGTCGAGATGAATCATGACAATTTTGTCGATCAATTTCTGTCCATGCGCCCTTTTCGCTGCCTTACAGATCCTGCCGAGTGGTTCTGTTATCTACCCTATCCCTATGAGTTGAATAAAACCATTACTCCAGACGATATGACAGACTTGGAATACCAGTTACTGTTCATCTGGAAATCACCACGAAATTTTGGTATTGACGCTTGGAATGGCGTGTACTACAAACTTGAGTTAGGTGAGAACGGAACAATAAATAGTCAGTTGCTACAAGGCGATCTCAACGTGTTGGCTAATCCGCCCGAGCCCTACAGTTATCCTATCGATCTCAACGAATTCATAAGTGATGGTGCAAAAAATCGACTCTTCCCATCATTAGTTATTCGCCCGTAAAGGTATTGCTGGCTGTGCTCGTGCCCAATGTCCTTGTCGAAGAATTTCTATCATTGCAATACAAAATCACGGTACGTAATTAATGGCTAACAACAGTAAATTAGTACCCGCTGAGTTGGATCTTTGTAAACCTTCGACAGCGCCCAAAGGCACAACGTTGTTTAATGCAGGTGATAAATGCCGTTTATTTGTATTTTTACTGTCGGGACGAATACGTGTAGATCTAGCATCCGAAACTGGTGGCAGCCTACTTTTGTACCGCATAAATCCAAATGATTCTTGTGTACTGACTACATCGTGCCTACTCAGCGGAGACTTATATTGTGCGCAGGCAACCGTTGAAGAAGACGCATCGCTTTTAACGATGCCAGCTGATCAATTTTTTAGTGCAATGGAGAACTCTCAGGAATTTCGCTCATTTGTATTTTCATCTTTCTCACATCGCCTCAGCTCACTGATGGCAAAGCTGGATGAAGTTGCTTTTCGTTCCATCGATCATCGTTTGGCATCATCTCTTCTCTTGCATGCAAAGAAGGGATTCACTGTTCATGCAACACATGAGCAGTTGGCCGCTGAAATAGGTACAGCTCGCGAGGTTGTTAGTCGTAAGTTATCTCAATGGGATTCAACAGACATCATAAAAAGGAGTCGCGGGGAGATTCAATTGCTGGCTGTTGAACAGCTGGAATCCATAGCAGAAGGTCGCTAAAAAATTTCAGCTATTGGCCCCCCTATTGGTGACAATGTCACGGAGCGTATAAGCATCAAACTTGTACAGTTATCCCATAAATATATCTTTAGGGAAAACACATGAATTTAATTGCAAACGTCGGTTCGCTTGACAAAATAGTGCGCATCGTTGCTGGTCTTGCGCTGGTGGTTATCGCGTTACTTAAATTGGATGGCAGTGCCACATTAATCGCACTTGCTGTTGGCGTAGTGCTCATCGTGACAGCGGTGATCAATTTTTGTCCCCTCTACCGAATACTAGGATTGCGCACAACAAAGCCATCTGCTTGAATAGCTAGTCTACTGCAGGCGGTCCTTCAGCATACGTGATCACGCCGTCTGGAAGCACTTCCCAGGCGGCTTTTGAATCCACATATATATGCCTACAGATCTTAATTTTCGGATCGCCATTGAGACACCCCAACGTCACACCGTGTACGACCCCTTCATAGATTCCGCAGAGAGTGGATCCGCATTTTTTACAGAACTGCAGTCCAAAGCCGTGCTCTCCAACATAGGATGTCAAGAACTCTTGCCCAGATATCCATTTGAATTCATCTGAATCGACCAAAGCGTAAGCAGAAGCCTGCGAACTAAACGCTTTACGGCAACGAGAGCAATGGCACGACCTAGCATCACGAAGAATGCCGGTAATTACGTATACTACCTCTCCACAAAAGCATTCACCTGATATCGCCATTTCTAATGTCATTTTCAAGAACGGATATCGGTAGCTTAGACCTAAATCTCGTCAATGCCCTTGTGGTCATTGTCGAAGAACGAAGCACCACAGCCGCAGCCAACCGTCTTGGGTTAGCACAATCCACTGTATCAGGCATTCTTGCTCGTCTTCGCGATATCTTTGATGACCAACTATTGGTTCGCGACGGTCAAACCATGACCCCTACTGCACGTGCACTGGAGATTGTAGAGGCCTGTAAACCGCACATTAATGCACTAATTGCAGCAGTCGGCGAAAACACACCTTTTGACCCATTAACAGCTGTGATTAATTTTCGGCTAGGCTGCACGGACGCTGTAGCTCTATCTATCCTGCCCCTGTTAACTCAGCGTCTTAGAGTAGAGGCGCCAATGTGCAATCTGTCGCTGCGTATTGGTGACTACCGTGTGCTGCCTGAAATGCTGGCAACTGGTGAAGTACAAACCGTTTTGGCTTACCTGCGAGACGATCTTTCACCGTCAACCAAAATACGAGTATTAAAGAACACGCCATGGGTCGTAATTCGAGATAGCAGACAACCCAAAATTATTGGTATCGAGGATTTCTGTGCTCGCACACATGTGCTTGTAACACCAGCTGGCGATCTGGATGGTTTTGTTGATAAAGAGCTAGCGCGTATTGGTGCCTCAAGGCGCGTTGTCTTAGGTCTTTCAAGCTTTGCACTTTTACAGACAACGTTGCTTGGCACTGATCTCATCGCAACCGTGCCTCAATTTTTGGCACAAGCCATTACGAAGAACGGTTTGTTGGCATTGGATCCTTGTCCAGTTGATGTGCCCTCTATAAAAAATACGCTTGCGTGGCGAATCGTAGAAGATCGTAACCCCGCCGAGCGATGGTTTCGAACGCTAATCGCCGAGGTATTCGAACAAGCCTAAGCTCCCCATTGGAGCCACCGATAGTGGGTATCGGCATTTCCGATTTGGTAATCACCACAGAGCACACCACTTTACCTCTAAGAAAAATCTTTGGAGACTGACATGTCAACTGTTCTAATCGTATTAACTTCACACACTATCCTTGGCGACACGGGCAAGGAGACTGGATATTATTTCGATGAAATGGCGGCACCTTACTATGCTGCGATCGATGCTGGCCACACGGTATCTATTGCCTCCATCTCAGGTGGTAATCCAACATTCGATCCAGCCTCTGTAGACGATGACCCTACAAAGAACCCAGCACCCGTGGCGCGCTTTATGGATGACGCCGAGGCCATGGCAAAATTGCAGGGCACGCCTGCCATCAGTGATATCAACCCAGCAGACTATGACGCTATCTTTCTAGCCGGTGGTCACGGCACCATGTTCGATTTCCCGGACAGTGAAAAACTCAGTACAGTTGTTGGCGCTATATGGGATGGTGGTGGTGTAGTGTCTGCTGTTTGTCACGGACCTGCAGGCCTTGTGAATGCGGTCAAAGCTGATGGCACACCGCTTGTCGCAGGTTTGCGGGTCAGCGGATTCACTGACGCAGAGGAAGACGCTGTAGGGCTTAGCAGCGAGGTTCCATTTCTTCTGGAAGCGCGCTTACGTGAGTTGGGCGGCAAGTTTGAAGGCGGTGAAAATTGGGTGCCTTTTGCGATAAGGGATGGACGCCTGGTTACAGGCCAGAACCCTGCTTCCGCACCGCAAGTTGGAGATTTAATTGTCGAGGCATTGGCCGAGAAGGCTAGCTAACCACTGACAGTTGGTCACCAGTGATCAGTCAGTCTTGAGCCGGTAAGGATCAGTGTCACCCTATAATAGAGACGGGGTGACACTGACCTATTCTTTCTTAACGATGAACATCGAAACACTGCAGTTCATCTTTTAAAAAGCGACGTCTAGTTGGTGGTTGCGACTAATACTGAAGTAGGCGCAGACTCATTAGCCAGATTATCGATAGCTACTATCTGATAATCATACGAAGTACCACGATCCAACCCAGAATCAAAGAAGCTATTGCCTTGTACACTGGCAAACACTTGCCCATCTCTGATGATATTGTAGGCAACCACATCGCCATCAGTCGAACGATCCCAGAATAATTCCAGTGCTGTTCCTGAGTAGACCAGTGCTGTCACATTCGTAGGCACACTAGGTGCGCCATCGGCACCTGTTTGACCTTCATCGTCAGCGTGGACGTGAATCTGATTTCGCAATTGTCCACGAATAGCACCCGCAGGGAAATCCGGGTTGTGAACATTGATATAGAACTGCTCAGGATTGTTGAGAATTCGCTGAACAATCCCCGCCTCTTCAGTCGGGAATCTGCCCGCTTCGCCTTCAGTTAAGCAATCTGCTGCATTACCGTCTTCAGGACCCGCTAAAACAGCCACAATAGGGCCATTGCTATCGCGCAAACCTTCATGTATGTGCGCCATCATTCCATCACCAACAGGTACTTCCTGAATCTTGTCTACCGTCAGTGAGTAGCACAGTGTGGTGGTGTCGCCATCTATGCCAAATACGTGACCACGACCAAAGCCATCAGGATCGCCAACCAAGCGAAGTGTTGGATCAGAACCCACCTCCTCACGACCATCAAGATCTGCTTCCAGAACCTCGTTTGTATGACCCGCTAATGCACCAGTGCTGATGCTGAACGCTAGTAGTATTGCGGTACTAATTAGTGATTTTTTCATTAAATTTTTCCTAATTTTTTCATGGTGAGTAAAGTGTCCTTGCCTATTAGAGGAACTCCTCATAAGCGTTACGCACTGGTGTCTTAATAAGTTGCAACAACCGAAGGGTGTCGCTTGTTAATTTCTGTCATATCAGTTTATAGGCCTGCTTTATCTATGGGGAGCCCTATACTTGCAGCATGTCCTCTTCACCCAAGCGCCGAGCGCCGACCCCAATATTCGACAATATCAATCGAATTGATCCTGGCATTCCGCCGTTTTCATTGGCGACGCTCGATTGTTCGATCGACATTAGCGTATTAGCGGAAGATGCTCGCCAAGTCACGCGATTTTTGCTCAGCTACGATGGCAGCACCGCCACGTTCAATGCGTATCGACGAGATATTGAACGCTTGTGTCAATGGAGCTGGCTTATCAACGAGTGTTCAATTTGTACACTTTCACGCGATGACATTGAGCAATTCGTGCGCTTTACACTGACACCTCCCAAAGCCTGGATCGGTGTAAAGAACGTCGCCAGATTCTCGAAGATCAATGGCGAACGCGTGGCAAACCCAAAGTGGCGACCGTTTGTCGTGGCTGTCTCAAAGGAGGCCTTTGAATCAGGAGAAATTCCTAGCATCGTTAACTATGCGCCTTCACATGCGACAACCAAAGCCACATTCACCGCACTGTCGTCTTTCTATGACTATCTGCTATCTGAGTCTTTAATAAGCAGTAATCCGGTTAAAACGATTCGGCAAAAAAGCAAATTCATCCGCAAAGATCACAATGCCGCAGTGGTTCGTCGTCTGAGTAATTTACAGTGGGACTACCTGATCGAGACCGCTGAGCAGATGGCAGATGAGGACCCTGAAAATCATGAACGCACACTTTTTATAGTCACCGCTCTTTTCGGCATGTACTTACGAATATCTGAACTTGTGGCTGATGAAAGGTCGGCGCCAGTCATGGGGGATTTTCGGGCTGACATAGATCAGAACTGGTGGTTTCATGTCACCGGTAAAGGCAATAAAGATCGTACGGTCACCGTCAGCCAGGACATGCTCAATGCGCTCAAACGGTACCGACGCTCTCTGTCGCTTGCGGCCCTACCAACACCCAGTGAAATGTACCCATTGATACCAAAAATCAGAGGTACAGGTGCTGTTAGTAGCACGCGACATATTCGTCTAATCGTACAACGCTGCTTTGACGCGGCTCTTGCCCGTATGGTGGCCGATGGAATGCGCGAGGATGCCAAGGAGCTTAAAGCATCCACGGTTCACTGGCTTAGGCACACAGGTATTTCTGAGGATGTCAAAGTCAGACCTCGAGAGCACGTACGTGATGATGCGGGTCATGCGTCTATGGCCACAACCGATCGGTATATTGATAGCGACCGCCGTGAGAGACATCAAACTGCGAGAACGAAAAGGATTCGGGATCGATAGCACAACTCATCACTCCAGAGTACTGACGATACGAGCAGCAAAGTTGTTACGTATTTTACTTTCACAATACAATTCACTGACAGGTTGCGGCTATCTGTCAGGAAGTAGCGCGGAGGCTATTTTTTCATGTCCTCAATATGCGTTTTAATCAACGACTTGTAAAGCGTTTGGATTTTTGCGGTTATGTTTCGCTGTCCATCACCGATTGGCTTACCATCGATTTCAGCCACTGGGGTCTGAGCACCAAACGTTCCAGTCAAAAACGCCTCATCAGCTGAAACAGCATCAACCAGTGAATAATTCCGCTCGTACACTGGTATCTCGTTGTCTCGACAAAGATCAATGACTTTTTGACGAGTAACACCATTCATGCAGTAGTCACCAGTCGATGTCCATACGCTGCCCTTGCGCACAATAAAGAAGTTACACGCATTGGTTGTATTAACGAAACCGTGAGGATCAAGCATCAGGCCCTCATCGGCACCTGCTTGTTCAGCTTGCAAGCAGGCAATGACACAATTCAGTTTGGAATGTGAGTTATATTTGGCATCTTGGGACATGGGTAATCCACGCACCTGCGGCACCGTGGCCAGACGAATACCACGACCCTGCAAACCCGATGCAGGGCGTGAGTGTTCCATGATAATGACGACGGTTGGGCCAGATCGTGATAAGGCAGGATGTTGAAACGGTTTGTCTTTAATGCCGCGAGTAACCATGAGTCGGCAATGTACATCAGTGGTCATCCTATTGGCTTCAGCCGTCTCTTTCAGCGCACGTCGAATGTCCTCTCGACTCATACCGATGTCTAGCGACACCGCCTTACAGCTGTTGAATAGTCGATCCATGTGTTCGTCAAAAAATGCCCAGACACCATCATAGAGCCGCATACCTTCCCACATTCCATCACCAAGCATGAACCCACTATCGTAAACTGACACCGTGGCCTGATGACGTGGACGCAGCTCGCCGTCGACATAGATCAGGATCGACTGATTACGTTCATCATTTTCCGCATCGTGAGTAGATAGCTCTTCGCTGGGCGTCGGACCCTTGGTGTTATTGGAGTTCATGAAAAAATCACTCTATATTTTAGTTCGAATGGGAGCAGTCTAAGGACCCAGCGTGCGTCGATATCAGCGCCTTAGCTCCTAGGTCAGCTACACTGGTCATTCATCTTAATTCATATATAGAATTCACCGTGTATTTTCAACGACAACATGAACGCGCTTTTGGCACTTTCCCCCTTAAAGGCGATACCCTCAGAAACGCTCTAACACTCGCACTTGATGTTGGCTATCGCGCTATTGATACGGCACAGATGTACCAAAACGAGGCTGATATCGGTCCAGTTTTGTCAAGCAGCGGTATTGCTCGCGACGAATTATTCATCACGAGTAAAGTGCCAAATAACAAATTTACTGAAGCAGAATTTTCCACATCTGTTAAGAAAAGTTTGCAGGCACTGCAAGTCGACAAACTTGATGTTTTGCTGCTGCATTGGCCACCGGCTGATGGCGGCATAGAGAAACCTCTAGAATTGCTGTTGCGAGCCCAGCAAGAGGGCCTATGTGCACATATCGGTGTTAGCAACTTTACCGCAGAGATGCTTCAACGTACCGCCAAATTTACAGACACACCCATTGTCACCAATCAGGTCGAATTTCACCCCTTACTCAATCAGGATACGCTGCTCAAAGCCGCCGCTGATACAGGTATACCTTTATCATCCTACTGCTCGGTGGCTCGCGGAGAAATCTTCAAGCTGCCTTTGTTTACCGAGCTTGCGAACAACTACAACGTCACTGCTGCCCAAATCGTGTTGCGCTGGATTCTCCAAAAAGGAGTCAGCATTAATACTATGTCAACCAAGGCTGAGAACATACGCGCCAACTTTTCACTGTCGCACTTCTCGCTGTCTCACGTTGACATGGCTAGAATTGATAAGCTGACTCACACCAATTATCGAATTGTTGATAAACACCTAGTGCCATGGGCACCTCAATGGGATAGTTGACACGCTAAAGTGCATTCTGACCCACCCGCACACCAAGGATTAAGTGCGATTCAATGGGATAGGCTACGGATAGCCTCCATGGCTTTTTCTGCAGAGTCTACGGGCACAAAGATGTGGTCGTGGTAGAAACCAGCAATAACGTTGGCACTGATATTGTTTTCCGTCAGTACCTTGGAGAACGCAGCGGTTAGCCCAACAGCTTCAAGACTAGAGTGAATCTGGAGCGTTATCGCTGAAAACACGCCTTCGTATAAACTGCTATTTTCATCGGCGCATTGTTTGGGAACAACCAGCGTGAGCCCCTCAGATTCGCGGAACGATGCTATTGGATTAAGCTCTGCTCGATCACCATAGCGTGCGTTGGGAATTGTTATAAAAACAAATTCGCCTGCCACTAAAACAGGAGCCATACCCTTCAGTAGCTCACTTAGGTTGCTTTCACCTGATGCCATCACACTATACCCGTTTGCGCCGTTGGCGCATCTGTAAAGTCGCCTCATCACTGCCATCGTGGTACGAGCCGAACCAGCGATCCCACGGTATATCAACGTTACCGTAATTGCATTCAAAAAACCGATGATGCAACTGATGATGAAAATCAGCAGCTTCAATCAGCTTCTTGTCGTCCACCAACACCTTTTCAAACCCAGCATGCGAGAACGCTGGCGCTAGTGCGCGAGTATACATATGTACAAGCGCAATCACAGGGTGCGATGGAATCACAAAATGAATCAGCACAGAGGATAAGTAAAAAATATGTTCAACAGGGTGCATGGACATGCCAGACCAAGGTCCAATATGTGTGTTTCGGTGGTGCAGACTATGAACACTCTTGTACAAAGGCGGCCAGTGTAAAATACGATGAACAACGTAAAAATGGCCAGATAGAACTAGGGGTGTTGCTAATAGCCAGATGGCGAATAGAAACGGGTGATCACTGAATCCGAGCGTGGGAATCACCCCATTGGCAACACCCCAAAAATACATTACTTCATACGCTGTCCACAGAGTGACACCACTAGCAAGACTCCAAAAAATATTGTCATAGAGTTGATTGTTGAACGAATAGCGGTGGCCTGTCTCCATTTGTGCTTTGGGATCAAACTTGAGCTTGTCGCCCTGCCCTCTAAAGGTAAACAGATACAGATGCAAACCACCGGCAACTACTATCAGTAAAAATAGATTACGTAAAAATACTGGCAGAATCCAATCCAGCGACAGCGTTTTCATACTGTTCATGTCTGGCAGGAGATAGCTGTAAACGAGCACGGCAAATAAAAGAAACAGCGTGTTGCGCGACAAAGTTACCCATCGCGTTCCAATAGCCCTTAGCGCCGACAGCGGCTTAGGAGGCCAAGAGCACAGCGGAGAGAAAATAACCGGGCCTCTGTAGTTCCAGATATCAGGCTTTGCACGAGATGTGGTGGTTTGCCCATCGGCTGTATTGTTCGTCATGCAAACTTCCTTGCAACGACCACGGTGAGTACCGTAGACCTTCCCCAATACTATCTCAAAGGGCGCTTAAAGCAAATAGATGCATCCTGATATTGACGACATTAATGGACTACCTATCTCGAGGAACGGCCAAAAGGTGCACTGATTTCTCAGGTGTCACGGCCTGCCATTGAATTGTGGGTTTGGAGACCAGCGTTGATTAATATACTTTCTTACTGGCTGTTCGAAAAAGTAGTACGACGCAGCGCCAACAACTATCGATAGTAAAAATCCAGTGAACGCCCCACCCGGTAAAACGTAATACAGCTTATAGAATATTTGTTGCCAAAGATAAATCGAATACGACATCAACCCTAATAGCTGCATAGGTGCGAAAGTCAATACCTTTTGTAGCGCACCGGATGCATCTTTCAGATGGTTGGCAGCAATTCCCAGTAGAAGTGGGCACACGAGAAACGTGAACCAAATAGGGACAACTCTTAAGTAGAGCACTAAGGCAACCAACAGCAAAAGACCTGGGATGAATGGGCGTACAACTATCGAATATTTCAATCTAATTAGATGGTAGGCAGCCGAGAATGCTATGAACCCGATTGCTGACTCAGTGCGTATCAACGACTCTTCAAACTCCGCACTGGGCATAATTGAATAGTGATAGAAATTGATACCAACGGAGAGCAGGTAGATCGAGATCAGTGCGAATATTATTGTGCTGCGCTTAAACAAAAACAATGACAGCAAACTCATGATGAAATAGCTGTGCTCTTCTACATTCAATGACCACAAGTGGCCTGTAGGAGGAGTTGCAGAAAAGTAGCTAGGATCGGCTGGAAAGTAGGATCGTATGAACAGCATTTTAGCAATGAATTCACTGATGCTGAAATCATACCTTAACAACACTGAAACCACATAAGCGGCGCACAAAAACAATAGTAGGGTGGGTATGACACGGCTCAAACGACGGATATAAAAGTCCCGCATCTGCATCCTATCTATAAACAGGATGTTGCTCATTAGCATGCCAGAGAGAACAAAGAAAATGTCCACCCCCATACGCTCTTCCCAGATCCACTGAGTAAATGTAAAGTGTCCCACCAGAACCAACAGGATGGCAAGACCTCTCCATCCATCCCAAACCCCAACTCTCGAGTCGAAGGACGTAAAGTGTTTACCGAAACTCTTGAGTGGATGAAGGTCAAGAGAGATATTCTTAAATGCGTTTACCATGGCTACATTATGAGCCAATATTATTCAAAGGGTTCATCAGATGCCCTGCAAGTTTTGCAATTGAGTCCTACTCTGCGCTTTGCACACATTTATACTGAACGGTATCGCAACCAGCTCATAAAGAGTCGACACTGATTTCTGATCAGTGCCGGAAATCTGGCAACAACCCCTTTGATCTGGCTGGCTCCAAAGGTTATATTCCGAGAAATATAGAAATTAGGATCTGAAAATCGAGTCGGATCGTGTTGTGATGAAAGTCTCAACGATTCAAGCTAAAATACCCTACGAGCTGGCGTCTTTGAAGATTCTCCGGACAGCTCTAATAGGGTGTTTAAGCTATTATCGACTCTCGGCGCGGTGAAAAACTCGGTGAAAACCTTGTGGAACCACTCGTCAAGCTCTGAAATGAAAATTATTTGCAACGCAAGGGTATACGTTTACCTTTCGCTGTCGCTAACAAGGGTAAGAAATTTTTTACGTCTGATATTTGTCTGTTGCTTTTTTAGCACCTACGGTTTGGCATCAATCTTTTAACAATTCTGTGGAATCGGCTCTGGTACTGTACTGCGCTCTCATTCCAACAACAGAGTTTTCACAGTAATGGTCTCAGTTTGAGCGCTTCTGCACAAAAAAATTTGATAACGCTTGGTTGCCTTGCAGTTGTTGTTGCTTTTAACGCGATGATCTGGGCTGTGTGGAATCCATCATTTATTCTCAACGATGGCATTCAGTATTTATCAACCGCCAAAAACTGGTTGTCGGGGCAAGGCTTCTCTACCAATGCCCTAATGTACACGCCACACTTTCAAGGCGTTTTGCCCGCCCCTCAAACTGTTTGGCCATTGGGCTTTCCAATGATAATCGGTTTGGTGAGCACGCTTGGCCTGTCTCTCGAAGCCGCCTCATTATCCATCAATTTGTTCTCACAAGCGCTGAGTGGATTGCTGGTATTCGTTATATTAAGACAACTGAAACTCAACTTTTACAGTGCGCTTTTTTGCGCGCTCATATTTTACGCTACAGCGAACCCTTGGGCCTACTCGGTTGCATTAGTGTCAGAGCCACTGTTCAGTATGCTCATTCTGGTCGCAATCTATTTTCAACCAGGATTCACACAACGATCCCTCTGGCCTTGGATCTTTTGTGGAGCGCTTGTCGCGCTATGTGTCTTTACACGTTACTCCGGCGTATTGTTCGCGTTAGGTATTGGTGCAGGCATGTTTATTTACCTGATTAAAACAGCATCAATTGGCACTGCTGGGTTTTGGCGTGGTGTTTTGTCGCTTACCGTACAGTTATCCATACCAGTGGTACTCGTGGTTGCTACTTTATACCGCACGTTCCAACTGACTGGCACCACTGGTAGAGACATCGGTGTTATTGACACTGGAGATCTTCTACAAAGGATTAAGTTAGTGCTCTGGCAGGTTCGTGAATTTGTGGGCTTTTCGGATATAGGAATTTTACCCTCAGCAGTTAACTCGTATCTGTTTTATGCGCTGCTACTCACTCTTACTGCGTCGATGCTCCTAGCTGGCGTTGTGTTGCTAAAGAAGACAGCCAAAACAACATTATTTCAAACGGAAAGATTTAATGTTCTTCTCTATGTGATTTGTGGTCACACTGCAGTTTTCGTCGTTTTCTTTGCTCTTAGCATTGGAGGTCTGGCTCTGGTTGATCTGAATCATCGCTACCTGAACCAGATATATCCAGGCTTATTCATTATATTTTGTGTTGTGGCAGCAAAGGTTTTTAGAAAAGTAAAGAAACTACAGCTTGATGGATTAGGTAAATGGTTTAGTCGATCCTTAATTGCTGTGCTTTGCACGCTAGTCCTAGCACAGGCAAACCTGGCAACAGCCATTAAAAGTTTCGCAAACCCTGGAGTGCAAATTCGAGAAGCATTGTTATTAGCAGTGCCTGACAATACGGATTTACAGTCAATGATTCAATCTTGCTTCGCAGGTTCGGGCCAGACAC
>JALZWO010000180.1 GCA_023300375.1 Granulosicoccus sp.
AATGGTGGCCAGGGACAGAATCGAACTGCCGACACGGGGATTTTCAGTCCCCTGCTCTACCGACTGAGCTACCTGGCCACAGGTGCTTATTAGCAGCTCGCTATTAGACCCAATACGCAGCTTGCCGTCAAGCATATCCGGCGCTTTTTATTGCCAAAATCGCCTCCCTCACAAAAATAGCTGTAGTTGCCCACAATATTCAGCCGTAGGCGCCTGCAATAACAACTCAACAACCACCAAAAAGCCCCCAACCCACCAACTAAATTGTCCTCACACAAGCCAGCGTGATACCTTTTCAACACAAAATTCAGCCCAAGTAACACCCCATGCTGCTCCTACTACAACAAGGCCAATATCAGACATTCGCGCTGCTAGTGGTCACTATCGTCATGTCGCTGTCGTTCCACGAATTTGCTCATGCAGCCTCAGCCAAGCATTTTGGCGACCGCACCGCTGAACAACAAGGGCGCTTAACGCTCAGCCCCTTGTCGCACATCGACCCCATGGGCATGCTCATGATTATCATGATTGGCTTTGGCTGGGCCAAGCCTGTGCCCACCAACCCTCGCAATTTCAACTCTAAATGGGCCACACCGCTTATTGCCGCCGCAGGGCCTGCCTCAAACTTACTATTGGCGTTTGTAGCTATCAACCTTCACGGCCTGTTTGTAAACATGGGGCTAGATTTTGCCACCAGCACAACGGCGCTGGAATTTATTCGCCTGTTTGTGCTGATCAACATCGCGCTCATGCTGTTCAATCTCATACCCCTAGGCCCGCTAGACGGGCACTACATTTTCCCCTACCTGCTCTCACGACAGTACGGAGAAATTTACACACGGCTCAACGCACAGTACGGCACCATGGCATTTCTAGGGCTCATCGTGCTCAGCTTTGCAGGACTCTCCATCTTCACTCCCATGTGGCGCGCTGCCCGTTGGATTGTTAGTCATCTACAAATCATCTAATGGCATCTTCAACAAGCTTATCCGTCTCCGCCTATGCACATCTTGTGGCCGAAACCTATGCGGTAATATCGCCTGCGAGTGTCTCCAGCACTAAAGTTTTTCAATGGTTGAACAAGGCTCACCGGCAAACCTCAGGTGAACGGGGCTTGCGACAAGCCGAATTCAAGGAGGCGGTTCAGGAGCTGGTAGCGGCTAACGTTTTAGAGCCCTCAGTAGATGGCACAACAGGCGAACCGGCCCGTGGCCCCAGAATTCGTTTTGGCCACGTCACACAATTTTGCGAATCAGCTCTTAAGCGTGGCACGTACACTCTCATTCTGGATGAGCTCAACGACACCATCTATCAGCCCTTCTATTATCAACGTATACAGTCTGTACCTGAACAACTTCTGGAACAGTACGCTCGGCTTGCCCTGCTAAGCAACAACTTTGAAAAACTAGACGGCGAATACATTCCATCCTCTGCCTGGTTATGGCTCACAGAGCCCAAAGCAGCCGCACATCTGCGCCGCTTACATCAACCCTACTGTCACCAGGCTTGCATTTATGGGCTGGCCTATCTCGCCCATTACCTACAACCTATCAAAGCGTTTGCAAAGCTGTGTCGCGATATTAATCCCGGCAACCAAGTAGAGGCATTGATTGCACGAAGTCTGGTTTTTCAAGGCGCGTTCAAAAAGGCCCGTACAGTGTTATCAGGTGTGGAAGCAGATCCGCTGTCCGATAAAATGGATTTTATAGAGTGCTCAAGCTTGCGGGCACTAATGGCAAGCCTTGAAGGCGACGACGCAGCCGCCATGCAATTCATTGAAGCCACCATAACCATCGAGCGCGGCGATTCCCGAAAGCGTGTGTTGTACCCCGATACTTTCAGCTTCGGTTGCGCTCTTTTTAGCCTTCTACGCTTGGCAACCCCTGAATCTCGCGCTCTGTTCAATAGCTTAATGGAGGCGCGCGACAAGCTGCATATAGAATCAGACCTTGAATGGCCACTCATTGCAGCGGCCAGCGCTGATAAACCGCGCACCTCCTATCAAGATCAAGTATTCGACGGGCCAGCATGCATCATCACTGTGCTGTATGCCATTGCCTCACGCTGGCATAAGGACTACCACTACCCAGACAATCACCCCTCCGTTGTAGCCATGCTCAACACCATAGGGCAAGTGGCACAAGCCGGTGAATATCATTGGGTAGCCGCTGAAATCCACACCGTTATAGAAGCAAATTTAACCGACGATAAAACCGGTAAAGCACTCATGCCTGCAAGCTGGCAAGACACCACCGCAGCTGAGCGTCATAAAAAACTCGGCACCAGCACCTTGACAAAACTGGTTGCCACTATGGAGCCGTGGGAGTTGTCACTTCGTGAGTTGGAGCAATTAGCGTTAAAGACCAAACCGAGTAAAGCTAAAAGTAATGCAGCCAATACCGGCAAGTCCAAACGACTCATCTGGAAGTTCATAGAGATCTATGACAACGAAGTAGAAATCAATCCACTAGAGCAGTCGCAAGCTAAGAACGGACAATGGACCGGTGGGCGACGTGTTGCCTTAAAGCGTTTAAAAGAACAAGCCGCTAGCATGACGCATTTGAGCGCACAGGATGTTAAAGCCGGTGCGGCCATTCAAAAAGTTACCGGAGGTTGGAACACATCGGTGGGTTACGAGACTGATCAACGTACCGTGTTCGCTCTTATCGGCCACCCCTATATTTACGATGAAGATGAGGAACGCTATGACATTGTCGAGCAACCGCCGTTACTCACCATATCAGAGGTTAACGAGTCGTTAAAACTCAGCATTACCCCTGAATACAATGGCGCGCACTACCGCACGCAACTCGACACAGCCAATCGGCGCATCACCGCAACGCATTTTACCGCCGCTCACAGGCGTATTGCAGAGGCAGTACCCGTTAAGGGTTTGGTGGTACCTAGCGGCGCCAAAGATCGTCTACAAGCTATGTTAGACACCCTGGCTACCGATATCTCTGTACAAGGTAACAATGATGCCAGTCAAGGAAAAACAATAGCAGGCTCACCCGAGCCCCTACTCTCTATGGAGCCCTTCGGCGATTCATTGCGCGTACGCATTCGTGTTGAACCCTTAGCCAGTTCGGGGAGCTATTTTGATGCAGGCGCAGGGGGTGCAGTGGTCTATGTGCAAAGCGATAAGGGCTCAGTAGCGGTGCAAAGAGATTTAGCCGAAGAGAGAACACGCGTAGAAGCTATGGTGCTAAACAGCGACGTATTGGCACAGCACTATGATGGCCGATCATTTTTTATCATTGACGACACAGTAGACGCACTGGAGCTACTCGAGGATGTCAGCCAAGCCGGTGTGCGCTGCATCTGGCCAAGCGATATCCCCTTTCGTATTAAGGCAAAAGCCGATGTAGCTCAGGTGAGCCTTAACATCAAGAGTGCAAAAGACTGGTTCAGTGCCAAGGGCACCGTTGATATAGATGATCAAACCACCGACCCTCTCACCTTGGCCCATCTATTGAAGCTGATGCAAGCTCAACCCGACTCGCGATTCATCGAGCTCAGTAAAGGCGATTTTTTAAGCTTGTCTACAACGCTTAAACAGCAACTTGATACGCTGGCAGCTTTCAGCAAAGTAGATACTAAAGCCACCGAAAGCCATAACATCCACCCACTGGCCCTGCTCTCTCTTGAGCCCTTGCTAAACAACGCCACAGTCCAGGCAGACAAGTCATTAAAGGCACGGCGCAAGCAAATCAACTTAGCTCTGCAAACCGATGCACCAGTGCCCAGCAGCCTACAAGCAGAACTGCGCACCTATCAACACGAAGGCTTTGTCTGGCTGGAAAGGCTGGGCCGACTCGGCGCCGGTGCCTGCCTGGCTGACGACATGGGTTTGGGTAAAACGGTCCAAACTCTGGCCTTGTTTTTATCACGTGCCGAACAAGGACCAGCCTTAGTGGTGGCACCCACATCGGTGGTGGGCAACTGGATGCAAGAGGCACAACGTTTTGCACCGTCACTGAACGTTATCTCTTATGGCGATACTCAGAGCAACCGTCAAGACGCACTGGCAAACCTCGGCCCTTTTGACTTGTTGTTAGTCAGCTATGGGCTTATGGCCAGGAACATTGAACCGTTACAAAGCGTGCATTGGAATACCGTGGTGCTCGATGAGGCACAGGCCATCAAGAACACGAACACGCAGCGCGCAAAAGCTGCACGCCAACTCTCCGCTAGCTTTCGTGTGGTGCTCACAGGCACACCTGTGCAAAACAACCTGATGGATCTTCATTCTCTGTATAGCTTTATCAACCCGCAGCTTGTGGGCAGTGAGGCGCAATTTCGTAAACGGTTTGCCGTGCCTATCTCGCGTGACAATGACGAACAAGCCAGAGCGCAATTACAACAATTGATCTCGCCGTTTTTATTGCGTCGCCACAAGCGCGATGTATTGAAGGAGCTACCAGCGCGCACCGAACTCACCTTGAACGTCAAGCTCTCGAAAGAAGAGTTCGCGCTGTATGATTTGATTCGTCAAGAGGCTCTGGATTCAATCACCAGTAAGAGTGATACCAAACAAACAGAAAATCTCGGCCAACAAAAGATCATCATTCTGTCGTACCTGACTAAACTGCGGCGCCTGTGCTGTAACCCGTCATTGATATCCCCCGATTGGAATGGGCCGATGTCTAAGTTAGACGTTTTCTCTGACACCTTAAGCGAGCTCATAGAAAGTGGCCACAAGGCACTGGTGTTTTCACAGTTTGTCGATCACTTGAAAATCATTGAAGCGCATCTGCAAGACAAGGGCATAAGCTATCAATACCTCGATGGCAGCACCAGCGCAAAGCAGCGCACCGAACGCGTAGCCAAGTTCCAAGGTGGTGAAGGCAATGTGTTTCTGATCTCGCTAACCGCAGGCGGCGTGGGGCTGAATTTAACTGCGGCCGATTACGTTATCCATCTCGACCCTTGGTGGAATCCGGCGGTTGAGGATCAAGCTTCTGATCGTGCGCACCGGATGGGCCAACAGCGCCCGGTCACTATCGTTCGTATGGTGACGTCCAATACGATAGAAGAGCAGATTCAGGAGTTGCACAGCAACAAACGGGAGCTGGCCGATTCGGTGCTCAGTGGCGCTGACGCGCCTAAGTTGGACATCGACACCATGGTGCGTCTACTGCGCGCAACAAGCAACTCGTAGAACCGTAAGCCTTGGGCGCTCACCACTGGCCAGATGCCTCTTAGGCTGCGTGGTGTATCACTTGACGTGCACTGCCCAGTTAAGACGATCGTGTGGTGTATCGCATCACAGGGCCTACACCACTGGCAGGGCAGTGGTGCAAACTGCACCACTTAACCCACGCACTACTCGCTAGGAGGTACGTACCCTTCAATCTTTGTGAAGTCGTCAGTAAACAAAAACTTCTCCATTTCTTCTTCAAGAAATTTGCGAGCCTTTGGGTCTACCGGTGTCAGACGGTACTCATTGAGCAGCATGGTCTGATGCGACACCCAGCTCTTCCACGCCTCTTCGCTAATGTTGAGATAAATACGTTTCCCAAGGTCACCCGGGTAGGTGGGTCTGGGCAAACCCGGCGCCTCTTTACCCAGCTTTAGGCATTGCACCATGCGAGTTGTCACAGTAAATCTCCTACTAGTTTATTAAGTATGTTCGATACCGGCGCAGCAACACCGCCCGGAAACTGTTCACCGTTATACCAGAGCTGCGCCTTGCGCTCCATAGATACCGTGCCAGCCACGCTAACTTTGAGCGCCTGCACATCAATATCCAGATGAAAATGGCTAAACGTGTGGCGCAGCCGCATGACGCTGTGCGCCGCCTCCACACCCACCAGCCCTTCGGCGGCTAGCCACTCACCAATAGCCTCAACGTCACTCACCTCAGGCAAGCTCCATAGCCCACCCCAGATACCCGTGGGTGGCCGTTTTTGCAGCAAAATATGGCCGTCACTATTGCGCAACATCAGCATGACAGTCGATCTCACCGGTGTCTCTTTTTTGGGTTTCTTGCCGGGGTAGTTAGCGATAGTGTCGTTGGCAAATGCCGCACAGCTGCTCATCACAGGGCAACGCTCACACGCCGGACGACTGCGCGTACACAGCGTTGCGCCAAGATCCATCATCGCCTGGTTAAAGTCGGCAGTACGTTTTGCCGGTGTGAGCTGCCGGGATACTGCCCACAAGTTAGTGAGTACCGCCGTGCGGCCCGGCCACCCCTCAACCGCATTGTGTCTTGCCAGCACACGCTTAACGTTGCCATCAAGAATGGCGTGATTTTGACCCAACGCCAAACTTAAAATCGCCCCAGCGGTTGACTGCCCTATACCGGGCAATTGAATCAGTTGGTCTATATCGCTGGGTAGCTCTCCAGCATAATCGCTCACTGCAAGCTTGGCACTGCGGTGCAAGTTACGTGCGCGTGCGTAGTAGCCCAGCCCTGACCAATGCGCTAGCACATCGTCCTCTGGCGCTTCAGCTAAGGATGCAAGATCTGGAAACCGTTGCATAAACGCATGAAAGTAAGGGATGACCGTTGCAACTTGCGTTTGTTGCAACATGATTTCTGACACCCACACTTTGTATGGCGTTTTATGCTGTTGCCACGGCAGGTGCTTGCGCCCGTGTTCATCAAACCACTCGAGCACGGCATCAGAGAAGCTGACTGGGGTACTCACAGTCAGCCGAAGATCTTACTAATAGTTTTCACGTGAATAGTTTTCAGGTGAACAGTTTTCACGTGAATAGTTGTCGCGTGCATAGTGCTCACGTGAGCAGAAACAACCGCTATTTAAACAATCCTTTCAGCGCATCTTTAGCTTTGTCTTCAAGCTCACTACCTTTCTCCTCTAGCTTGGCTTTTAGCTCATCTTCTTTTTCTTTCAACTGAGCTTCAGCTTTCGCTTTGGCCGCATCAGCTTTTTCTTTGGCTTCAGCTTTAAGTGCATCGGCCTTGCCATCAGCCAGAGCTTTGAGATTGCCGGTGATGTTGTCTTTCATACCTTGCAAAATAACACCTGCAAAATTTTCAGACAGCTCATCGAACGTGCCACGAATAGGTACATCAAGACTGACACCTTTCAGTGATTCCAGATCAGCTCCACCTTGCCCTTGCGCAGAACCCGTGATCAAGGTGGTTAAGGTGTAGTCCACAGCCTCACCCGGTAAATCAACACTACCTTTACCACCCAGACGTAGCAGCGGTGAACGCATATCCAGATCATCCGATTGCATAACACCATTGGTAAAGGTACCGGTAACCGCTAATGATGAAAAATCAGTTTTCACGGCACCTTCTTCTTCAGGTAGCGATTGGCCAGTTAACGCAGCCTTTGCACGCCGGATTTGGTAACCGATGTTAATACCGTTGATAGAACCATCAGTAAATTGCGTGTTGAAACCACCATTCAAGGCAGCGGTAATTTCGTTAACACTGTTACCACCGGTGGTGATGTTGGCACCCACCTCGCCTGCTCCACTGAGAAACGAATCACTCTGCAGTAAGTCGGTCAGTAGCGGAGAGGCTTGAATTCCAGCCAATGACATGTTCATACCATAAGCTGGCGTATTGCCTGTGACATCGATGCTAGCCGTGGCATCCAGCCCACCTTCGTACATTGCAGCTTTAATACTGTCTAGTGCGAGCTTGCCACCTTTAGCCTTCACAGGCACCACGATATTTCGAGTAATCAGGTTGCTTACTTTCACACTACCTACACTGAAGGTGCCGTCTATATCCAGTTGTCGCATCATATCTATTGGCAACTCGATGGGCTCATCACCCGTGGTTGCCACGGCGTCGGCATCATCAGCCGACTCATCATCAGCATCAGTAACCGGGGGTAGATAGCGATCGATGTCGATGTCATCGACGTTGAAGTCAAAGCGTACTGGCGGTATTTCACCCTCTAGCGATGGGACACTGGCAGAGCCTGAAAACGTTGTGTCGTCGAGTGTGATGGTCAAGTTATTAAGCGTGGCGCTGGCAGGCGTGGCCGCCAGAGACATTGACATATTTGCCTTTTTCAACACATTTTCATCAGCGGTGACCGGCACTTCTATTCCTAATTTTTCGAACATTTCACGCACACTGAAATCGTTGCTTGAAAGCTCCCCAATAACATTTGGCTCGGCATTAAGATTGTCAACAGTGATGTTTCCGTTGAGCTCTACGCCAAGTGCTGCAAGGCTTAGTGATGACACGTCAACCCGTTGATCGGCTAACTCAGCCGTTACGCTAGCACCTAATTTGGCAACAAGCTGGCCATCTGGCAAGGCACCGCCTTTGGCGTCTGTGGTGAGCTGAAGGTTATTGATGCTGTACACCTGCGCATTCAAATCAACCATAAGACTAGCGTTGCCCGTTACATCGGCTTGCAAATCCATGCTTTCACTGATGACAGAAAAATCAGTGTTTAAATCAAAGGCTTTTTCAAGCTCTATTGCACCGGTTTGCAGGTTGAACGATGACAACTTGGCATCAGTGCCGGTGGTGGCGTCAGTCCAGCTCACGTTAGCATCGCTAACTACAATACCGCCAACCGCTAAAGCTGCGATGGTAGCACTGTTGCTTTCTACTTCGGTGGTGACTTCTTCGTCATTACTGACTTCTTCAACCGTTGTTGTAGTGCTTTGAACCAGATCGTCCCAGTTAGTGGAACCATCAGCGGCAACCTGCAAGTCAAGATTTAGACCGATGAGTTCAACGGTACGAACGTTAATCTCACGCTTGATCAGTGGTAGCAGCTTAACTTTGACATCGGCGCCTTTAATGCTGGCAAAAGGTTGATCACCAAAGCCCTCAGCGTTAGCCAGGCTGATCTCACCAATTTCAATACCTGCCCATGGGAAGACCGACGGGCTCAGATCGCCTGCGATCGTTAAATCGCGGCCGGTCTGCTGTTTAACCTGATTTTTAATGGTGTCTTTGAAATCGTTCCAATCCACCAGATAAACCAACGCAACAACACCCACACCTATCACCAACGCCAACACCACTACAGTGCCTAACAACCACTTAACCAACTTCATCCCTAACAACCTCTTTAAATACTTATTTTTACAAACGATTTTACAACCGGATGGGGCCAACTGACTCGCCGTGATACCGCATAGCACACCAAAGCAATCCGCCATGATGACTTATTGTATCGCAGGCAGCACACCAATCTGTCGGCCATTGGCGGCGGTAACTTGACTCTACATTGCAATAACTAAACTGTTAAAGACCGATAAGCGCAAAAAAGTTCTGTACCTTTCTCTCAGTTCACGTTACTCAGCGACGAAATGTCCTGATTTACCGCCCTTTTTTTCCAGTAGCCTCACATCGCCTATGCACATGCCACGATCTACCGCCTTACACATGTCGTAAATTGTGGAAAGTGCGACCTGCAAGCCCATGAGTGCCTCCATTTCTACACCTGTTTGCGAGCGGGTTTCAGCTCGCACCTGGCACAACACTTTGTGTGTTTTTTCGTCCTTTGTGAAGTCGATCTGCACTTTTGTCAGCCCGATAGGGTGGCATAAAGGGATGAGATCACTCGTCCGTTTTGAAGCCATTATTCCAGCGATTCTGGCAATGCCCAACACATCACCTTTTTTGTGTGTACCGGCACTCACCATGGCAAACGTCTCGGGCAGCATCGAAATGCTACCTCCCGCCAGTGCTACTCTGTGTGTTACTTGCTTGTCACCCACATCGACCATGTGAGCTTCGCCGGCATCATTAAAGTGTGTCAGGGAGTCAGAGCTGTTTGACATGAGTTTCTCTGTAGAGCGTTGGATTGGTTATTATCCAGAGAAGCATAAGCTAAAACTTAGGGTTAATTGGAAAAGACCATGCCTATAAAGGTCAAATTTTTCGCCAGCTTGCGTGAGCAGCTTAAACAGGATTTAAAGGAAATCGATGCCGCTGGCATACAGACAATCAGCGATGTCTGGGAAAAAGCGACCGACACCCCTCTACTCCCCTCACATGTACTTTGTTCAGTGAACCTAGAACACCGGGAACCTCACGAAAGCGTTAAAGATGGGGATGAAGTTGCGTTTTTTCCTCCAGTCACGGGTGGCTGATGGCTGTTTTCATAAAACCCGACGCCTTTGACCCAGCCGCTGAGCTCACGCGCTTTGAAGCCACGTTGCCGATGGGCAGCTTTGGCGCAACATCAAGCTTTACCGGAACAATGCGCGATTTCAATGAAGACAGCTCCGTCACTATGATGACGCTAGAGCATTACCCAGGCATGACAGAGAACCAGCTGGAAAGTATCATTGCCGATGCCAAATCACAATGGGACATTATTGATGCACTCATTGTGCACCGAGTGGGTGACATACAACCTGGCAATCCCATTGTACTGACCGCGGTGTGCTCTGCGCACCGAGCAGCAGCCTTTGACGCCTGTAGGTTCCTGATGGAGGCATTAAAATCTCGCGCCACGTTCTGGAAAAAAGAAACTCTTCTCGATGGCCAGCAGCGCTGGGTAGAAAAAAACACTCCGGGTTAATGGTTCAACGTTGTCTTTTCTCACACAATCAAGCGCTAAAGCGACTCTTACTACACGGATGTCGGATAACAAGAGTGTTTCATTACACTTTGTTTACATGCGTAACCCGTGCAATTGTCATATCATTGATTCGATCAGGATGGCCAATTAAACCGCATGAAAATAACCTCAAAATCTGATCAAGGCATGAATAGCCGCCTTACAACGTCAGTGCTTCTGCTAAGCGCACTGTTGTCAGCAAGCGTTGCTGCAGACGATTTCATAGCCATCAACGAACCAAACTCGGTTCTAACCCCGCGCATTGTGGGCGGTGCACCCACTGACATTCAGCTGGTACCAGCAACCGTTGCATTATTGCGAAGCGCACGAGTCAACTTGGACGGCAACTTATTTCAGGCGCAATTTTGTGGTGGCACAGTCATCGCTGAACAATGGGTTTTAACGGCAGCGCATTGTGTCATCGACCTGTTCGGCAACCCGCAAGAGCCTAGCGAAATAATGGTTCTGGCCGGAAGTGAGGATTTGGACAACCCCATAAACCAGCCTATTGAAATTCAACAGATTATCACCCACCCCGACTTTCGCTCAGTAGAGCTGGGTAGCGACATTGCACTACTGCGGTTGTCCACATCAGTGACTGTTCAGCCGATTGCTTTGGATACGCAGGTTACGAGCTTGAACGATCGAGCATTTATCGCGGGTTGGGGCGCAATTGACGCCATAGGTGATGAGACCAATCAAAGCTTTCCAAAATTGCTTCGCGGCACCTTCGTCGACATGACACCCGGCGATCAATGCGCAACACTCTTTCCTGAATACGCCGACTACGCCAACAGCACCATGATTTGTGCAGGTGTTCCCGAAGGGGGAAGGGATTCCTGTCAGGGCGATTCGGGAGGTCCTCTTTATCGCGTTGCCGGCAACTCAGTGACAGCGTTGAGCGGAATCACCAGCTGGGGTATTAGCTGCGGCCTTGCAGAAACTCCCGGAATTTATACCAATGTATCAAGCTACATCGACTGGATTCAAACCAATTTGAGCAGCGCGATTATTGAACCACCGGCACTCGTTAACGATCAGCCTCGCAATGATGAATTCACACCTGTAGAGACGATACCTATAGACAATGCGCTACCTGCAGATACGATCACCATCAATACCCCTATCTCAAGCAATGACGACTCAACTGACACTGTTTTTAATGCCGGCAGCATAAGGTCTGTCAGCCTGATTGGGTTGTGGCTTGCCATCTTGATGCGAGTGTATGCTCGAACGCGCTTGCCGAAAATCTCATGAGCTGTGGGCCTTTAAAGAACGCCATACTTGCAATGTGGCTTCTTACAGGCTGCACAACAACACCTGGGGTTAGCGTGGCTGCAAACACTCTTAGTGTGCAAGAGCTTCCTGTCAGTCAAAGCCGTGATGCTGTCATGCCTGATGCACAAACACTCTGGGCATCTACAGCGACCTGCACCGTACAGAGAACGGGCTACGGAAATACGCGCAGGGCCTGGTTTCTGGAGACATGTGAATTCGACAACACGGCAGCCGCTAGCGTCCATGATGAAATCCCAACTTCTGTTAGTTACTACTTTCTGGAAGATCAGCTAGTTCAGATCAACATGGTATTCGCATCGTTTACCAACGTAACTCGGTTCCGGCAACACATCCAAGGTGCCACGTTTCAAGACGAGTCAGAGCCAAAGGCGATGAGCGCAGCCCTGACCGAAGACAACACGCTTAGCGTCTTCAATGAAATAGCCAGCAAAGTACACGTACTGCAAAAACCTTAAAGGCCGAGACACGTCATCCCCGCGAAGGCCAAGGACGCGCCATCCTCACAGAAACACGTCAGCCACGCCAAAGTCAATGCGCCGACCCACTAGATTCCCGCCTGCGCGGGAATGACGGTTAGGTGGTTAATGACGATGAGACACTGACACACACGAAGCGGTTATACAGCTCTGGGCTCTGCACCCGTGAAGTCGTAATGCGATTCGATCCATTGCTGCAATGCTTCTTCGGTACCTTTGGGAGTATGCAACCCTTTTTTGCTACGTCTCCAAAGAATATCTTCGGCACTCCTAGCCCATTCATTGCAGATGAGGTAGTCGACTTCTGCCTGATATAACGGCCCTGCAAAATGATGGCCTAGCCCTTGCATTGTGGTGGCTTCACCGATCAGCTGGTCAATACACGTGCCGTAATTACGGCAGTAGTCGTCGAGCACGCTTGTATCCATCCAGCTGTATTGCTTACGGGCAGTAGCCACAAACCCATCGAAGTTAGCATCGGGTATATCACCACCCGGCAGATGCGCAGGTGCCGTCCATGGACCTGCCACAAACTCGAGTTCTGGCTTGAGCATATCGACCGCTTGCTCGGCAAGTTTTCGGTACGTCGTTATCTTGCCGCCATACACCGACAATATCGGTGCACCTTTTCGCGTATCCAGATCGAGTTTATAGTCGCGAGTTACCTTTGATGCGTTCTCAGAGGCGTCGTCATATAAAGGGCGAACGCCTGTGTAAGTCCACACAACCTGATCGGCGCTTATCGGGGTTTGTAGGTATTCACTTGCATTATTGCAAATATAGTCAATTTCACTTTGTTCGATTTTTTCGCTTCCAGGCTCTGCCTGAATCTCTACATCAGTGGTGCCTAACAATGTAAAGTCATTTTCATAAGGCACGGCAAACAAGATGCGATTGTCGGCATTTTGAAAGATGTAGGTATAGGGATGATCAAACAATTTTGGTACCACAACATGACTGCCCTTGACCAAGCGCACGCCATGACGTGAATCATGTTCTTCGTCTAGGTTAAGTGTTTTTTCTACCCACGGGCCTGACGCATTAACAACAGCACTCGCCGTCACACTCGACTCACTACCTGAAAGAGAGTCGCTGATATTCACTGTCCATTGCCCATCACCTCTGATGATATCGGTGACCCGTGTTCTGACACGAACATCACATCCGAGCCGCGCAGCATCCATAACATTAAGAGCCACAAGCCTGGCATCTTGCACCCAGCAATCTGAGTATTCGAAACCATGAGTGAATTCGTTTTTCAGCAAACCACCTGATACGTGTTCGGCAAGGTCAACACCATGAGAGCTAGGGAGCAATTTACGCCCACCGATGTGATCGTACATAAAGAGGCCTAACCTAATTAACCACTTGGGCCGCAATGCCTTATGGTGAGGCAAAATAAACCTCAAAGGCCAAATGATATGCGGCGCCGCTCTGAGTAGCACCTCACGTTCGATGAGTGCGTGTCGCACCAGCAAGAAGTCGTAGTGCTCAAGATAGCGTAAACCACCATGTACCAATTTGGTACTGGCAGAAGAGGTGTGCTGAGCAAGATCATCTTTTTCGCACAACAACACGCTCAGGCCACGCCCTGCTGCATCGCGTGCAATGCCTGCACCGTTGACGCCACCACCGATGACAACCACATCGTAGTTATTCATATCCAGCACTCACTTTTAGTCGCTACCTGATTGGCGCTCACAGAAAAAAACACGCTATTTAGTGTCGTTCCCGCACAGGCGCACATCGATGTTTGTCGCGTACATGGATTCCTGATTCCGCAGGACTGACTATTAAAGGTAGGTGTCATTCGGTTCTAATCTGATGTTATTACAATAAAAACAGGGCCTAACCTTATCAGCATTATACTGCAACGTCAGACCCCAAGGGATGTCGGCGCAACTGAACCATCACGCCAACTCCACACTACTTACGCAAAACTACTCGTTCCAGCTTTCCAGCAACTCATCATAGTTGATGGTTTCTGGTGTTGGCTTTTCGTTGTCCAACTTAGCCTTTGGTGCACCTGGCTGACTTAACCAGTACTCAGGATCTTGCTCTTCATTTAATACTGGGCCAAGATCACCTTGAACACCTGCACGCTCTAGGCGAGCCAATACCTTTTCTTGAGCCTCACACAATGAATCCATAGCTTCTTGTGCAGTTTTAGCACCTGAAGATGCATCACCAATGTTCTGCCACCACAACTGAGCAAGCTTGGGATAATCAGGTACGTTGGTGCCTGTAGGAGACCAGCGAACGCGTGCAGGCGAGCGATAGAACTCAACCAGACCACCGAGTTTAGGTGCACGCTCAGTGAAGCTATCGTGTTGTATTGTGCTTTCACGTATGAACGTCAAACCCACATGTGACTTCTTCACATCAACTGTTTTTGATGTAACAAACTGCGCGTAAAGCCAGGCCGCCTTGGCTCTGTCTGTGGGTGTAGATTTCATCAGAGTCCATGAACCTGCGTCCTGATAACCCAGCTTCTGGCCCTCCTCCCAATAGGCACCCTTCGGGCTTGGCGCCATACGCCACTTGGGATTTCCTTCCTCATCCACTACCGGTATACCTTCTTTAACCATATCGGCTGTGAAGGCTGTGTACCAGAAAATTTGCTGAGCAATGGCACCTTGTGCAGGCACAGGTCCGGCTTCTCCAAAGACCATACCCGGCGCTTCTGGTGGCGCGTACTTATTCAGCCACTCAATGTACTTGTTAATGGAATAGACAGCGGCAGGGCCGTTGGTATCACCACCACGAGCAACACAAGAGCCCACTGGTTGACTGTTCTCGTTAACACGAATACCCCATTCATCAACAGGTAAACCGTTGGGCTCGCCCTTGTCGCCGTTTCCAGCCATTGATAACCAGGCATCCGTAAAACGCCAACCTAGTGATGGATCCTTTTTGCCGTAGTCCATATGACCGTAGACAGTTTGACCATCTATCTCACGACCCGTAAAGAACTCGGCAATGTCTTCGTAGGCTGACCAGTTAACCGGCACACCCAGCTCATAGCCGTACTTCTCTTGGAAGTCGGCCTTGTTCTGTTCATCGTTGAACCAGTCGTAACGAAACCAATAGAGATTAGCGAATTGCTGATCGGGCAATTGATAGAGTTTGCCGTCTGGACCTGTGGTGAAGTCCTTGCCGACAAAATCGTCGATGTCTATGGTTGGTAATGTGACATCAGCGCCCTCGCCTGCCATCCAATCAGTTAAATTACGAGCCTGCTGATAACGCCAATGGGTACCAATCAAGTCTGAATCGTTGATGTAAGCGTCATAGATATTCTCACCTGATTGCATCTGCGTTTGTAGCTTCTCGACCACATCGCCTTCACCGATGAGATCGTGAACAACATTGATACCTGTGATAGCCGTGAAAGCTGCAGCAAGCACCTTTGATTCGTATTCGTGGGTACCAATTGTTTCGGACACCACTTTGATATCCATGCCAGCAAATGGCTGAGCCGCATCAATGAACCATTGGAGTTCTGCCTTTTGCTCATCTGCGGACAAAGAAGACAAATCACCAATCTCGTTGGCAAGAAATTCTTCGGCGGCAGCCATGTCTGCTTGCGCGACTGGAATACCCCCTAAAAACAGTGCCACAGCTACCGCGGTACCGGCTTTTCTAAATTGACGCATGTGTTTCCTCCTCTTGGATGTTGATGCGTTGCATATAACGCAACCCTTACTAAGGCCGCGATGAATTCAAACTAGCTGCGTTGTTCAGATTATTGGCTCTGACTTATTCACAACCGTACTAAAGACTACCACGCACAACAGCTAGACAAAAGAAAACACCAGGAGTGCATAAAGAACTGACACGCCCAATGCTTTCCATAAATCAGGACCTACAAGACCCAACCAAGCCAAGTTGATAAAAGCGCTGCCAAGCAGTGATAAAAACAATCGATCACCACGTGTGGTTTCAAAACGCAATATGCCCATGCGAGGCCCACCACCTGGACTGAATGCTTCCCATAGACACATACCGATTAACAAGCAAAAAATAGTAATAAAAAAAATGGCCGTGGGCTTGGTCCAGGCCATCCACGCTAAATTAGGCGCTGATTCGGATTGAAACCAGAAATAGAGTCCTGATCCCATTAAAAGCAGCAGTAATAATGTCCACCCTAGAGTGCGCACAATATTGGACGCTCTAGACATTGGCTTATCCACTGTATTCATCCTAAACCCTCCCCAAGGCAAAGCCTTTAGCGATGTAATTGCGCACAAAGTAAATAACCAGAGCGCCCGGAATAATGGTGAGCACACCGGCCGCCGCCAGCACACCCCAATCCATTCCAGAGGCAGACACTGTCCTTGTCATAATCGCTGTTATCGGCTTTGCATTAGTGGCTGTCAGCGTTCTGGCTAGCAACAACTCTACCCAAGAAAACATAAAGCAAAAGAATGCTGCTACACCGATACCTGACGCAATAAGGGGGGTAAATATTTTGATGAAAAACCGAGGGAATGAATAACCGTCGATGTACGCTGTTTCATCAATTTCGCGCGGCACACCCGACATAAAACCTTCGAGTATCCACACAGCCAATGGCACATTGAATAAGCAATGAGCCAATGCCACCGCGAAATGCGTGTCAAACAAACCAAAGGCCGAATACAATTGAAAAAACGGCAAGGCAAACACCGCTGGCGGCGCCATGCGGTTAGTGAGCAACCAGAAAAAAAGATGCTTATCGCCTAAAAACCGGTAACGACTAAATGCATAAGCTGCTGGCAACGCCACGGACACTGAAATAACCATGTTGATGAGCACATAGGTCATCGAATTAAGGTAGCCGCGATACCACGATGGATCGCCAAAAATCACTGCGTAATTAGCCAAGGTTGGATCGTTTGGCCACAAAGTAAACGTTGAGAGTATTTCCTGATTGGTTTTGAAACTCATGTTGACCAACCAATAAATGGGTAGTAACAAAAACACGATATAGAGCGTAGGGACAAACCAGCTGCCGGTGCCATCACCACTTCCCTTGATGGGTGCCCGTATCCCTTCCAGCGATATCGTGTTGGTTTGTTTATTGGGTGTTATCTGATCTACCTTACTGCCAGACACAGTCGTTGTGTTTACACTCATTGTTAGCCCACTTCCTTATTCGGCGCATCGGCTCCGAAGTTACTCATCACTGTATAAAACACCCATGACAACAAAAGAATAATGAGAAAGTAGATGATTGACATGGCAGCAGCGGGTCCTAGATCAAACTGTCCTATCGCCATGTTGACAAGATCGATGGACAAGAATGTGGTGCTATTGCCCGGACCACCACCTGTTAATACAAAGGGCTCGGTGTAAATCATGAAACTATCCATGAAGCGTAATAGCACCGCAATTAACAGTACACGTTGCATTTTAGGCAACTGAATGTATCGAAACACTTTCCACTTGGACGCGCCATCAATACGCGCCGCCTGATAGTAGGCTTCAGGGATAGCAACCAAGCCGGAGTAGCACAGCAACACAACCAGCGATGTCCAATGCCAGACATCCATAACAATGATGGTGATCCACGCATCCAGCCAGTTAGTGGCGTAGTTGTAGTCAACGCCCAGACCGGTTAGCACGCGCCCTAACAAACCAATATCAGCACGACCAAACACTTGCCAAATAGTGCCCACCACATTCCAAGGAATCAACAAAGGCAATGCCATCAGTATTAAACAGACCGGCACCCAAAAGCCCTTGCGCGGCATTGATAAAGCAATGAATATCCCTAATGGAATTTCGATAAGTAGAATAATTCCAGAGAATAAAAGATTACGACCCAAAGCATCGTGAAAACGACTGGAGCCTAATACTTCGGTATACCACTCGGTACCCACATAAAAATACTGATTATTCCCGAATGTATCTTGAATGGAATAGTTAACCACTGTCATCAACGGAATGATGGCACTAATAGCAACTAGGAAAAAAACGGGCAATACAAATAGCCACGCTTTGTTATTGAAGGGTTTGTCAATCATGAGTGAGCCCTAACAAGGTGAGAATTTTGGTAGACATTAAACCGTGATGTATTGAATACGGCATACGCATCGCTAGGAATTGATTGATCTTCATCGGTTAGCACATCAATAGCGTAACCATTAACAGTACCCCGCACGATTTTATGACGCCCTATATTCTCTACAGCGGTAACTTGGATGGCAACGCCTGCGCCATTAGCCTCAGCTGCCGATTTAACATCGATAAATTCAGGGCGTATACCGATTTCAAGCTTGCCAACAAGATCAGCGTAACCCTTGTTGAGCGTAAATTTTGCACCTGCCATATGAACGATATTTTTATCCACTTCACAAGGCAAAACATTCATACCCGGGGAGCCTATAAAATAGCCCACGAACGTATGCGCAGGCTCGTCAAAAAGCTCTTCGGGCGTGCCAATTTGCACAACCTCACCTTCGTACATAACAACGACTTTGTCTGCAAACGTTAATGCTTCTGTTTGATCGTGTGTGACATAAATCATGGTGTGGCCAAACTGCTCATGCAATTGTTTTAACTTGGTGCGTAATTGCCACTTCATGTGAGGATCAATGACAGTGAGCGGTTCATCAAAAAGAATGGCATTAACGTCGTAACGGACAAGGCCACGACCAAGGGAGATTTTCTGTTTTTCATCAGCGCTCAAACCCCGAGCACGTTGTCTGGCCTTGTCTTTTAGATCGAGGGTGTCCAGCATATCGGCGACCCTTCGATCGATTTCAGAACGCGCAACACCTCTGTTTACCAAGGGAAACGCAAGGTTCTGCTCTACTGTCATGGTGTCGTAGATAACAGGAAATTGAAAAACCTGAGCTATGTTGCGTTGCTCTGGACTACGCAAGGTGACATCGTCATCATCGAAACGAATATGTCCTTTGGAGGGCGTTAACAAGCCTGAAATAATATTGAGAAGCGTTGTCTTACCGCAACCCGATGGGCCAAGCAGCGCATAGGCACCACCATCTTGCCAAACGTAATCAATTTGCTTTAAGGCAAAGTCGGCATCGGTTTGTGGCTTAGCCACATACGAGTGTGCCAATTTATCTAGCGATATTTGCGCCATGAGTTTACGCCGCCTCCGCCGATTTGAGGGGAGCTTGTAATAGCGTGTTATCGCGGCCATTAAACAAATAGTAGCGCGCAGGATTGAGATACACAGTGACTGGATCGCCACTCTTGACTTTATGCACCCCGTGAGTGAGCACAACCCATTTGGCCTCCCCCGTATTCATGTGAATATAGGTTTCTGAGCCGGTGATTTCACTAGCCGTGATAACACCACTGACAGGCACAGTGAAGCTACTGGTTTTTTGCAATGACACATGATGCGGCCTAAAAGCCAAAGTATGCGAACCATCTGCAATGTTGTGTGGGCTGAGCGCCGTACCCAAGGTTTTGTCTCCATCACGTATCTGCCCAGCATGACACTGAACTGTCAGTGTGTTCAACGGCGGATCGGAGAATGTTTGCGCCGTACGCAAATCAACAGGATCGTTGTAGACATCGATAGTGGGACCGAACTGCGTAATCTTGCCTTCGTGCAAGGTAGTAGTAGCACCGCCAAGCAATAATGCCTCATGTGGCTCGGTGGTGGCATAGACAAACACGGCGCCGGTTTCAGCAAATAACCGAGGTAGCTCTACGCGTAATTCTTCACGCAACTTGTAATCTAAATTTGCTAGAGGTTCATCAAGTAATACAAGCTCCACTTTCTTCACCAATGCTCTGGCGATAGCGGTACGTTGCTGCTGACCACCTGACAGGCTCAGCGGGGTTCTATCTAGAAATTCTGTGAGTTTCAGTAATTCGGCAGCCTTGCGAACCTCAGTGTCGACGGTAGCCTTGCTAGCTCCCTGCAACTTTAACGGCGAGGCAATATTTTCATACACCGTCATGGCTGGGTAGTTGATGAATTGCTGATAAACCATCGCAACATTACGATGACGCACCGACTTGCCGGTGACACGTTGCCCGTTAACAATGATCTCGCCAGAGCTGGGCTTATCAAGGCCTGCCATGAGCCTCATGAGAGTTGTTTTACCCGACAGTGTGGGCCCTAGCAGCACATTCACTGTACCGCCTTGCAGCGTCAGATTGACATCGCTGATGTGCGTCTTGACACCTACCTTCTTACTAACGTTCTGGAGTTCGAGCATACCTTTCGCTGACCGCCTACCTGTCTGCATTAATATTAAGTGGCGTCAGCTCATGCTGCACACCGTGGTGTATGGCAAAACCTAAAGACACACCCTAAGCACACTAAAGCGCAATATATTGAAAGTCAATCAAAACGCCAGAGGCCAAGCTACACCGTTCACGGCTCATGTAAGATGAATAGGACCCTATCGCTTAAGGATTTTAAATGACTACACCATTGCTACTGAGCATCGACCAAGGCACCACCAGCTCACGCGCGATGCTATTTGAGCGCGACGGCAGCACCTTTGCACTGGCTCAGCGAGAATTCAAACAGTACTACCCTCAATCAGGCTGGGTTGAACACGACCCTGAGGAGATCTGGCAAACCACGCTGGAGGTCTGCAAAGAATCACTCTCCAAAGCCAAGTCAGCCAATCGAAGCGTTGCTGCTATCGGTATTACCAATCAACGTGAAACCGTCATCGTGTGGGATCGAAGCACGGGCAAAGCCATTCATCCAGCCATTGTTTGGCAAGATCGACGAACCGCTGAAACCTGCCGCAAACTGAGCACCGACGGGCACGCTGACATGTTTACCCGTAAAACCGGTTTACTGGTAGATCCTTATTTTTCCGGCACTAAAATCGGTTGGATACTTGATCACGTAGACGGCGCTCGGGTAAGAGCTGAGCGTGGCGAGTTAGCATTTGGCACGGTAGATAGTTTCCTCATGTGGCGCTTAAGTGGAGGTCAGGCGCATGTCACTGATGCAACCAACGCGTGCCGAACACTGCTGTTTAACATCCACGACAATCGTTGGGATGAACAGCTGTGCAGCGTACTGGGCGTGCCTATGGCTATGCTTCCTGACGTTCACGATTGCGCTGCCGATTTTTGCACCACCAGTAAAGAGGTTCTGGGTGTTGAGCTAAAGGTGGCAGGAGTTGCAGGTGACCAACACGCCGCCTCAATTGGTCAGGTTTGCTTTGAACCGGGCATGATCAAAAGCACCTATGGCACTGGCTGTTTTATGATGCTCAACACCGGTGCAAAACCTATTGCATCCAGTAACAAGCTACTAACCACTCTCGCTTACCGATTAGACGGCAAAACGAGCTATGCCATTGAGGGCTCTATTTTTGTAGCAGGTGCCGCTATCCAGTGGCTACGCGACGGTCTTGGCATAATCAAAGACGCCGAAGAGTCTCAGGAATTGGCAAAAAATCTGGACAGCAACCACGGCGTCTATCTGGTGCCTGCATTTACGGGTATGGGAGCACCCTATTGGGATGCGGATGCACGAGGCGCATTGTATGGACTCACACGCAACTCTGGCCCCGCTACCATCACGCGCGCAGCACTAGAGTCAGTGTGTTATCAATCCATGGACTTACTTAACGCCATGCGCTCAGATGGAGCCTCTATTGATACCGTGCGTGTTGATGGTGGCATGGTTAAGAATGATTGGCTCAGCCAATACTTAGCCAGCGTTCTGAACATCCCCGTCGAGCGCCCTATGCAAACAGAAACTACCGCTCTGGGTGCAGCCTATCTGGCTGGACTGCAAGTAGGGGTGTACGATTCTCTAGACGAGCTAACAGCTAATTGGCAACAAGAACGCGTGTTCACACCCAGCATGGATGAGCACACACGCACGCAAGTCAGTGCTGAATGGGCCGATGCCATTCGACGTACGCGAAGCTAGACCAGCGGCTAAATCCAACAAGACACAGATGCATAAGCCAACCTTCCGTGAGTCACGGAAGGTTGTGTGCCCCGCGGCTAAATGCCACAAAAAACAGACTTATAAGGCTAGCCTCAATGCACGCCTTGTAAGTCTGCGTGGCAAACATTAATTGGTCTTCAGGGCTTACATTTTTATTACGACATTGCACTACTCACGGAAAGATCGTGCGCTAATTAACGCCTTACAACTGAGGCAATAGTGGCAAAAATAAAGAACGCTGCGCCACACAAACGGTGGTTGGCCCTGTGGGTGTATCGGTGAAGTAAGAAACCGCCAACCCCATAAAAATAGAGCTTATACCCACACCCAAAGCAATGATGGCCATGCGCTCGGGCGTATGACTTAGAGGTCGTGCAGCTGCAGCAGGAATAATCAGCATGGCGCTAATCAGAAGTACACCCACTACTTTAATAGCGATAGCGACCACCAGTGCTAACGCTACGGTAAGCACTAATTGCTCACGTCGTGGGTTCAGGCCACCAGCAGCTGCAAGGTCAGCACTTATAGTGAGTAACAATAATTTCTGCCAACGCGTAACAATGAGCAAAGTTGCCAACATTGCGCCAATCCACATGATGAGTAAATGCCCATCACTAACAGCGAGAATGTCGCCGAACAAATAGGCATTGAGATCAATTCGGTTGTCGTCTAATAGTGACACCGCCACGAGACCAATCGCAAGTAATGAGTGCGCCAAAACACCCAGCAGAGTATCTATTGCATGACCTCGCCAACTTCAGCTTGAGACTAAGTAGGCCATCGCCATGGCAACCAATATGGTTCCGACAAAAACAGACTGTGAAAACGCGAGAGACAGTGCGACACCTAGCATTGCTGCATGTGCAGTGGCATCACCAAAGTAGGCCATGCGACGCCAAACTACAAAGCAGCCCATAAGAGCTGCAGCAACAGCCACTGCAAAACCTGCCAACGCGGCCCGCACGACAAAATCATCAAGCAGGGAGACTATAAAGTTGCTCACTGGTGTTCATGCCCAGACTGTTGATCTGCAGATTTATGCTCGTGTTCTTGATCGTGATCATGCTTGTGATCATGAACATCGCGATAAAGAGCCAGCGTGCCTTGTGTGCCTGTGCCAAACAAAGCACGGTATTCAGGTTTGGATGAAACGACATCAGGGGCACCTTCGCAACACACATGTCCACTTAAGCAAATCACCCTGTCAGAGGCGCTCATAACTACATGCAGTTCATGGCTTACCATCAGAACTGCGCAACCCATATCGTTTCGCAAGTCTTCTATTTGACAATAAAAATCAGCTAATCCTTGTTGATCCAAGCCTTGAGTGGGTTCATCGAGTATGAGTAAATGGGGGCTATTCAGTGCCGCACGTGCCAACAGCACACGCTGCAACTGGCCTCCAGACAATTCCACTATTTGCTTATCAAGCAGATGCTCTATGGAAATCTTCAGACAAATTGTTTGTATGTGCTCGTTAGACACACGATGTGCAATTTCAAAAAAACGCCTAACAGTCAGCGGCAATATTTTTGTGAGTTCTAGCTTTTGCGACACATAGCCTACCCGCAAACCTGCGACACGCGTAAGCGTGCCAGAGCTTGCATCGATGAATGCCAATGAGCACCCTTAGCAGAGTCGATTTACCTGATCCGTTAGGCCCCACAATAGTGACGATTTCACCCGAACGAATACTGAATTCAGTATCGTGCAATACGCGCTTATTCGCATAGTTGACGCAAAGACCGCTGGTGCTCAGGAGCGAGCCGCCTTCAGTGTGCTGCATAGTGAGGTCCTGTTTACGCCACGTTGGGGTAAATCGAAGTTTATGCTCACGACAATAATTATCTGCCTGATCCAACGCATGCTTCATGCAATGGCGGTGGTTATGCCGCGCGAAGCCCAAAATATCAAGCTGCTCTTTGTGACTCATTCACTGTCTATTGTCCTCGCCGAATTAATATAATATAACACTTATAAAAATCTAGGCCAGCGACCTTTATGCTTGCATCGCGTTTTATATCTCGCCCAACACAGCTTATTAGGCTACTGCATAATATGCAAACTCTGGCGCCTAACACACCCAAGCTTGCGTATCGAGACAACAGTTTGTTTACTGACTCACATGATCACGAACACGAGACTGACCACGAAGCTGACCACGACACAAACACGAACGAACACAATTCCGCCATTGACCCCCATGGCTGGCTAGACCCCAGCAATGCCATTTACTGGGTTGAATTAATAGCCGAACAGCTCACAGCGCTGGATTCGAAAAACGCCAACAACTACCGTTCAAATGCGGCAGCAGCTAAACAGCAACTAAAACAGCTGCAACACAAGGTAGCCCAACAACTGGAGTCATTATCGGACAAACCCTTTGTCGTCTTCCATGATAGTTATCACTACTTTGAAGACAGGTTCAATTTATACGTTACTGCTGCTATCACACTGAGTGACGCTGACCTACCCAGTATCAGGCAATTAAATTCATTACGCTCACTACTCGATAAACACACTGATGTGTGCGTATTTACTGAACCACAATTCAGCGATAAGCTTGTACGCTCATTAACCCGCGATCTGGATGTTAGCATTGCAGAATTAGACCCGCTGGGTTCACGACTTGCTAAGGGATCAGACCTCTACACTCGCACCATTGAGCAGCTGAGCAACACACTTGCAACATGCTTAGAAGCACCATCAAACCACTCGTCTAGACATCAAAGAGCGGTATAACAAAAACTCGGAAAGACAACACCATGGGCGATATCGTGCCTTTCAAGAAAAAAAGTGTGGCAAAGCGCAGCACACTGTGTGCAAATAACCATCACAAATGGAAAGCGTCTAAAAATAGTCAGTTTGACGTTAAAAAAGGCAAACTACTCACGATAGATATTTGCACACGATGTGGCAAACAACGAAATCGTTACACGTAAAATAGTCGTAGTAAACCCCTGTTGATGCGGTGTTATAAACCTAGGCCCGCTCAGGCACGACAATGACAGCTAGGATTACGTGGGCAAGCTCCACTGCGCGGGCATATCATATGCGCAGGCTTCTGAAGCCCTCGGTTTAACCACTCTATATTCAGTAACCTTGCCGTTTGTTGCAGCTCTTTGCGAATAGACATTGGAATTTCAACAGAGCCTCCATTGTCATTACACGCTAACTTCAAACTGTGCGCCAAACCTGCCGCATCAGATCCTTGAGCCTCCAGCGCGGGCATAACATCGATACCAGCACATAACACATGGCTACTTCCGGACATGTCATTCACATGCATTGACTCACAGCAAAAAATTCGTGGCTCTGAGCCGACATCCATGACCGACACCTGCGACACACTTTGGTTGGCATCTGCGTTTATCATTCTAAATACTGACCAATGCTGACAAGGATCCTGAACCAATCGCATATTGCCCCAAGGCAAAGGTATGCCGTTGCCTCTATAAACAGCCAATAGCCTGCCCGGCGGGTAAGCATCAAAGTAATGCCAATGAGGGTATGACGACACCACAGTCATTCGCCGCATAACAACTGAGGCAGTCACTTCCAGCATATCTCCAATGGTTACTTCGTGCGCCTTCTGCTCTAACAAGCGTCGAAATGGCACTTTGGGGCACAGCAGTGCAGCAGCGAAAAAGCTACATTCGAAGTCTCGCCAAGCGTGAATGATATCTTGGGAATCTATCGCGCTGGATGCATCCCAATCGAGTGAATCACGTCTGTCAAGATTTGGCACAGAGGCAGGGCCTGTTACTGCGACACTTTTTACACCATCGCCATCGTGTAGAACTTTATGTCCTATATAGAGAGCGAGGTCATACTTGAGCCGAGCAGGCTGTGTTTGCATCACTTGATTCACATGGATGGTGGCGGGCGCCTCAAAGAACGAGCGCACCACTGATTGTCCATTTTGTGACATCGAAGACGTAACGCTTTTTGGCGGCTTTACAAACCACTTAATTTCCAGACCTAGCCCTCGGCATATATCCATCAAGGCATCCAGTGAAATCGGCATCTGTTTATGCCCCACACTTTCTGCAGCACGTTCAATTTCGGGGAAATGGTTTTGGTTATTCTCCTGATGAGCGCGTATGAGAATGTGCGCAAACTGACGCCCGGACACGCCCGTTTGCGACAACATCTCTGGTATGGCGTTCTCGAGGATATCTTTGGAAAACAAAAAACCGGGCTCAAGTGACATGCCACTCATGCCACCTCTATTTCCCTTAACAGGCACAATCGACGCCTCATCGGGAACATTGTCGAGGAACCAACTCAGGTCCTTCTGAAACACCTGTGCAATAACAGACAACATGGAGGCACTAGGATGACGTTTGCCCCTTTCTATCATCGACAGATAGGACACAGAAGGCGCGGAGTTCGCATCTATTTTTACGCATCTGGCTGACAAATCATCCATGGTCAGATTATTGCGTTTTCGCAGATTACGAATCTTGGTTCCCAGGAAATGCGCATTCCTGATCGCTGATGCACTTGTCATATCAAACAGATAACTTTCATTGTTTTCACAGCCCAGTGCAACATCGCACTAAGTATAAGGTGCCACCAATTTCACGCTGAGCCACTTCGATGACGTGTTTTTATTTAAGTGCCCCCTTCACCAATCGCCTAATGGTGTCGTGGATACCTCAATCTAATGAGAAGTTGCTTTAAGCAATCGAAGAAACTCTGAACGAAACGCTCGCCGATAGAGTACTAGCGCCACCCAAATGGTAGCCAGCATAAAACACCAAGGATTAATAAACCAAGCAAACGCCGCCAATGCAAAAAAATAGGCATTTAAACCGATCGTATAGTGTTTGGCCGCCAGCGCATGCAACAAAGATAACTTTTTTGCATAATGCTCGAGACTGGCTTTGTCTGTGTCGTGCTTTGGTGCTGCACCAATCATCACCAGAATATAATTATACAAACGGTGACTCCATGCAAATTTAAAGAAAGCCATAACAAAGATGAACACAATAAGCAGCGTTTTTAACTCCCATTGAACGACGCTAGTGGTTGCTACCAACGGCAGATCTTTTAGAATTTGAACCGCACGATCGGACGCCCCCAGACCCGCGACGAGCCCACCTATAAGCAGCACTGTGGTGGAGGCAAAAAATAGAACACCTTGCTGTAATCCGTTCTGAATGATGGCATCAACGGGTGAATCGCCTCTGAGTACAACATTCATCATCCATTGCTCACGCATACGGGTCATTGCTGCCGTGATCGTATGTTCACGCCACCGAGAAACATTAATGACGTAATAAAAACTGACCCATACATTGAAGAACAACACCAAGGCTGCAGCATCGACAATGGAGAATCCAAACGGTATTTGCATGACAATAAATAGTTAAACGTGAGGTTACATTCTTTAATGCCCCTGGGAAATACAGTAACGTGCGCGCCAAATATATGACTTTCCAGGGCGTTTAGCGAAGATTAAATGAACAAACTGAAGATCCAATTAACCAACGGTTAATGACAGATTAACCAACAGTTAATGACAAATTAACCAACGGTTAATAACAAATTAACTAGTACAACGCTGGGTCACGATATGTCACTCAGCAGCTGAACCGAGCAATTAAAAGCACTTGCCTATTGGTTTAAAAATTTAAAAACAAAACAATAGCTAACTCAGAGTTAGCTGGTGTAATAAGCTATAATTAAACTGGTTACACGTTACGCGGTAGCATTTTAAAAAACGTTGGCATACGAATATTGCCGTAAGGCATTGTATCTAGATTATGCTGATACTAGAGATTCCACGACACAGATATTCAAGCATCACAGTCTGCACAAATATTTTATAGAAATCGAACCTCATGTTAGAACCAAGACAGATGGTGTACCTGGTCGATGACGATGCCCTTGCCCGGCGCGTTATCCCTCGAGAACTCAACGAATTAGGTCTTGAAGTGCAAGCCTTCGACTCAGCCAGCTCCTTCCTAGAATCTTACCAAGACGGATTTTCTGGCTGCCTGCTTCTGGATGTGTGCATGCCAAACATGAGCGGGCTTGAGCTTCAAGCAGAACTGCGAACTCGAGGCGTGACGCTACCTATAATCTTTATGTCGGGCAATGCAAAGGTCGCGGATTCTGTTCAGGCTCTTCGTTCTGGCGCACTAGACTTCGTTGAAAAGCCTTTTAAGCCGACTTACCTAGAAGAAAGGATAGGTCAGGCTTTTGAGCAAGACGTGCAGAACAAAAAATCTGAGAGAGAAAAAACAAAACTGTCTGAGCAATTTGCAAAACTCACTCTGCGAGAAAATGAAATTCTGGCCATCTTGCTCAGCGATTCTGAGAATACCTCAAGCAAGCAGATTGCTCTCGAGTTGGGTATTAGTCACCGCACTGTCGAGCAGCATCGGGCCAGAATTATGGAAAAAACAACAACACGATCATTAGCAGAGTTGATCAACGCAGCAAAGCTGGTGGGGCTGGACAGCCAAACGGTACATTAACACTAGAAGCTTTCAGCACGTCGCTCGATGAATAAGAAACCCTTCAGCTCAGCTGTGCAGCACTTTCGCACTGGCGAAGGTACACAAGGTAACGCTATAGTTCCTCAACGACATTCGCTGGGATAGTTGAACACAAGCGCTGAATAACAAGGCAAGGAGGCTGTACTGTGTACTCTCGATAGCTAAGGTATGAGCTTCAAGAAACATTAGTTAACTGACAAACCGCTTGCTTTTTGTGAGCTATGCACGTTTTTTGCAAATCTAACGCTAAGGATACTCCTAAGCTGCGTTCAAGATCCAATGCAAACAAATCCAAGCTTACAAACTAATCATTCTGCTGAAATTGATGCGCCGACGCCGACCCCCGTCAACGAGGTGACGTCAACTAGTCAAAAATTGCGCACACGCGTCAAAGAATTAGAAAGTAACAACAAACAAAGCAAACTCGAAGAGATCACTGCTAAACATAAACTGGCAGAGATGCTGGCGTCGTACAAAGCGCTTAAAATAAAGAATGTAGAGCTTAAGGCACTGACGGATGAGCAGCAATCCAGAGATAGAAGATATCGAGAATTATTTGATTTAGCACCCGTGGGCTACCTGTCTGTTACTCCTGAATGCATCATCAAAGAGGCCAATCTTGCAGCTCGATATTTTTTGAGATCAGTAGGAGCGCAAACTGTTGGTAGGTCGTTAGCTGAGTATATATCGGCTGACGATATGGACCGTTTGCAACACCACTTGCTAACCAAAGTTAGCTCACACCTGTCAGGCAGAATAGAGCTCGACATTCGCTTAGCTGATGGAACGTCGCGCCCGGTAATGCTGATGATAAGCAACATTCGTGGCCGAAGATCACTTGAGCAATGTTTCCAAGTGATGATAGTTGACATAAGCGATTACATCGAGAGAGAAAGGCGTTTACGTAATGCAAAAGATTTTCTGGAGGAAATGGCCTTACATGATTCTTTAACTCGACTACCCAATAGAACACTGTTCCGTGATCGTTTACAACAACTCATAGATCAACGTGTGTCAAATAACGCGCGCATAGCGGTCATATACATTGATCTGGATGGTTTTAAACCTATCAATGACACTCTGGGTCATGCAGCTGGTGATGTTGTGCTGCAAGCAATCTCGAATAAGGTTCGTCATATGCTAAACCCCGGCGATACCATGGCTCGCTTGGGCGGTGACGAATTTGCCATCATTATGAACAATCCTGCTGATACTCAAAGTGCTCTACGGTATGCTCAGGCGATAGCTGACCTTATTCGTGACCCTATCAACATAGATGAGGCAGTGGTTAGTATCAGTAGCAGCATAGGTGTCAGTATGTTCCCTGAGCATGCACAAAATTTTGATGCCTTGGTTAAAGGCGCTGACGCCTCTATGTATCGTGCAAAACAAGCAGGTAAAGATAGAGTTGTATTGTTTGCAAAAAAATCTTTTGATCATATTCACAGACACTCTGTACTTGAAACAAGCCTGCCACACGCAGTTAACAAAGATCAATTGATTTTGCATTATCAGCCTATCTATTGTGCTCGAACCAAAAATATTAGCTCATTGGAGGCATTGGTGCGCTGGCAACATCCAACTCTGGGCACTGTGATGCCTGGCGAATTCATACCGATAGCTGAAAAGACAGATCACATCGTCAACATCGGCGACTGGGTACTTGATAAGGCCTGTCGTCAAGCAAACATCTGGAAAAACATGGGTTTTAACATACCTATTGCCATCAATGTGTCTGGTAGACAACTGCTAAAAGAAAATTTCGCAGAAAAAATGCAATCTCGTTTGCAACAACACAGTCTTTCAGAGCAGGCTATAGAATTTGAGATCACAGAAACAACTGTACTGATCGATCATGCCCACATAGAACATTCGTTGCAAGCACTCAGTAAAGCCGGTCATCTTCTAACGATAGATGATTTTGGAACTGGCAGTTCTTCACTTAGCCGCTTAGTCAATCTACCAATCTCTCGAATTAAAATTGACCAGATGTTTACTAAAAACTTAGTGAGCAATGCTCCAATGAGATCATTGATTACATCAATAGTGCACATGGCCCATCAACTCAATCTAGAGGTCATTGCTGAGGGTGTTGAACTGGGCGAACAAGTGGACTTCTTGCTTGCAAGCCAGTGTAATGCCATGCAAGGTTATTGGTTCAGCAAAGCTGCAGACGCGGTGCAGATCACTGAAAAGCTACAATCGGAAGCGCTGGAGGTTTAGTCGGATGAATCGAGCTCCAACGCTTTCACTTGATCGATAGTGACGACAGCGCCATATCGAAACATCAACAATACGCCCTGAGCTAAGCCTCCCCCGGCTTTATACGGATGGATGCCGATATTCAACAAGCTTCCGTCTTGGCCAATATCGCGGCTAATTGATGTGCCTGTTGACAACACTCTTTTCATATCTTGATTCAGATCTGCATAGTGCAGCGACTGCGCCAAATCCGAGAATGGTCTTCCAACATCGGATGGCAAGATATTAACGGTATTAGTTGCCACATCTGTGTAACGTCGAATTCTAAGGTCTGAATCTAGAAAAATGACTCCTAGCTTTGTGCTATTAAGTAGATTATCCAGATCCTGATTAAGATCTGATAACTCATGAATCTTCGTCTGATATTCAAAATTTACTGTGTACAACTCCTCGTTTACCGACTGAAGCTCTTCGTTTGTGCTTTGAAGTTCCTCATTTGCAGCGGATAGTTGCTCGTTGACAGAATTTTGTTCGTCATCTCGGCTTTCCAGATCATTAATAGCCGCACGTAATGCATTTTTCGTTTCGATTAACTCATCGCGTAATCCATCAGCTTCTAGACCAGTTTCTGAAGTGGCTTGACTCGATACCGATTGATCTTGCTGAACAATAGACAAAATGACCAGAGCATTCAACATTGAATTATCCTGTGTACTGGGCACAATCTCAATATCGATAAGCTTTTGCAGCTGACCTGACGGCACACACGCAATGCGCCGTTGAACAACGCGCGTGTGTTCCTTGAATGCACGAGACAACGCAAAAGATAGAGTTGAGCGTAAGGCCTCAGGGACCATTTTCACAATATCTAGCGTGGGTTCCCCCTGACTGACTTGTAGTAGGCCACCAGGGTCAGAAATCACAGTGAGCACTGACCGAGACTCATCTACCAGTATGTTTGTATTGCCAGTGGACTGTGCCATGGCATCGAGAGACCACTCAACCAATTGATTATCATTCGCAGCAGGCTTGCGCTGTGCCAACTCAGAATGATCAGTGACTAGCTTGGGGCCTTCACGTAAACGCTGAGCACTCAAGTGCAAGGGTAGACGCAAGTTCCTTAGTTTCTTGAACAAATTCCATTCTCTATGAATGGGATAAAATTCGCTCTGCAAACTACCCAGTGTTTCGGAAGGTCCGAGCAACAGCATGCCATTTACGTTCAACGCAAAATGCAGCATCTTTATGGCCAATTGTTGCAAGTCAGGCTGCATATAAATGAGTACGTTGCGGCACGTGACAAGATGCATACGAGTGAACGGCGTATTTTTAATAAAGTTGTGTGGCGCAAAAATAACGTTCTCACGTATCTCTCGCGATATCGTGAATCCTTCAGATTTCTTCGTAAAGAAACGCGCAATACGCTCTTCGCTGACAGAATCCATGGCTCGTTCCGCGTAAACCCCGGAGCTAGCGAAGGCCAAAGCCTTTCTTTCGATGTCTGTAGCGTAAATTTTGAAATTAATGTTTTTAGGTTGATTTTCTAACAGTTCAACCAGTAACATCGCAAGCGTATAGACCTCCTGGCCCGTCGCACAGGCAGTCACCCAGACGCGGTAGGTGTCTCCTGATTTTAAATCTTTTTCAATTTGCCGTTCAATCGAACGTCCTAATTTTTCCCAGGCATCGGGGTCCCGAAAGAAGCTAGTGACTGTGATCAAAATGTCATCACGCAAATTCGCGCGTTCAAGCTCATTGTCTTGCAAGTGCTTGATATATTGTTCAGTAGAAGAGATACCGCAAATAACCCTGCGTCGTTCTATTCTACGAAACAATGTTTCATCCTTGTACTGAGAAAAATCGATTTCGTCACTCTCTATGATGTCCACTACCGTGGAGATATAGCGCATTCGATCATCGGGTCTGGGCATTGACACACTAAGCAGATAGTCACTGCCTAAACTATTCAAAAATTCTGCAATATCTATGGGCGCAAGAATTTGATGAACAATACCTGTATCTATTGTCGACTGAGGCATACCATCAAACTCTGATGACTCTACGCTCTGCGATAGCACAACGCCTCCCGACTCGTGGACAATTTTACAACCTCGCGAGCCATCGCTACCAGTACCTGATAAAACAACTGCTATAGCTCTATCTCCGTATTCACGTGCTACGGACCTAAAACAGATATCTAACGGAAATTGAGGCCCTCGGCCCAATCGACTTTGCTCTTGTAACGTGATGGCGCCTTTTTCTACTCCTAGATTATTTCCAGGTGGGATGACATAAATATTGCCAGCCTTTATCATTTCGCCGTTTTTTGCGGTATGCACGTTCAACTCGGTATCTCGCTGCAGAATCATATCCATGACTGTTTCTGTCTTTGGCGAAAAATGTTGCACTACGATGAACGCTGCGTTTAATTCAGGCTTGAGCATTTTAACGATAGACTGCAGCGGCGCCATACCTCCTGCTGAAGCACCAAGGACTACGATGTAAGGAGGAGCGGTTTGGTCATTGGCAGTTGAATCCATAAGATCAGTGGAAGCATGCGATTCCCTTCGTCCGGAAAGTTGATCGACCATGTCTATAAGGATACGTCTAGATTCCACCTCATCAAATACAGCACTGGATGAGGAAACCATTACGTCCTCTATAAGGTCCTGTATGCGAATGTCTGGCAGGTGAGATTCTGAGACACTCAGCAATTGAAAACTGTTGAACCTCCTGGATTCGATATTTCCAAGCTTTAATATGTGCATAGCTGAGGTATGCGCATTCGTTTCTATGTCAGAGATCAAATCATTGACAGCGTTTTCTGGGCCTTCCAGATATTGGAACAATGCATTCTTGTTGCAGCTGAGGTAGCCGGTGATTCCAGAGCTGCGGAGTTTTTCAATTCTAGATTCATAGTGTTCGCTTACGATTACGTCGTAAGGAGTCTTGTTAGTAATAAATGTACAAGCTATGGCTATCATCACTCTGCTCTCTTCCTCAACGGTTTGACAATGGCTCTCACATGCATGGGATGTTTAAGTGTAATTACGTAAACTATTGCGGCTTTCAATTAAGTATCGCTTTGTCAGCTAGCAAAACCGTCTTCTATGGTAATTTAACAAAAACTGTACTGCCTTGACTAGAGTGTGATTCCAACCAGATTTCTCCATTGTGAATTTTTGTGATTTTTTTGCAAGTTGCTAAACCTATACCTATCCCTCGTTTGTCACTATTAGAGCGAAAGTGATCAAACGGTTGAAATATGCGCTCCTGCAAATCAGCTTGCACACCAACACCATTATCTTGGAAACTCAGCACCCAAGAATGATC
>JALZWO010000181.1 GCA_023300375.1 Granulosicoccus sp.
GGGCCGAGTCGCGTAGCGGCGAGCCATCCCTCTCTCTCCGCCATTTCATTTGCAAATTGGATGTCTCGCTTGGTGTCAGCTTTCGTTCTCTAATCGACTTCTAATAGCGGCATCTTGTGCAGCTTCAAGACTGACAACATCGTTAAGATTGATGTAGTCGCCAGTCATGTCAAAGGCACCGACTTTTTTGCCAGCTCGGATCAAATTGTCTGTAAAAGTAATAAAGTCCAGGTTGGTTCGACCAGCCATAAACTCAGCTTCCAGCTCTTCCATAATGGCCGGCTGAATCATGAAGGACGCCATTCCAAGAAGGTTATTGGGTGGAGCTAAAGGGTTTTCAACGAGCCTTATGATCCTTTTCTCATCACGTTCAACCGAGAAATTCTTCTTAATCAACGCTTCGTCGTCTACAGGTTTGACTGGGAAAACGACACTATAAGTGTCGAGATCAAAGTCCACCAGCTCGCCGAGATTTGAATTCAGATAAAACTCGTCGGCTAACATGATGCACGCTTTGCGACCTGCCAAGAATGGCTTTGCTAACAAGACAGACCAAGCCCAGCCTTTGTCGAGATGCTGGTTCTGTACGTATTGAAGCTTTACACCAAATTCTGATCCATCGCCAAAGTAATCTTGTATCGCTTCGCCCATGTAGCCGAGTACGATAACGATTTCCTCGATATGCATTTTGTCACGCATGATGTCGATATGCCGTTCGATGTTTGGTTTACCATCGATGACAAACATACCTTTGTGTATCTCGTAGGTATAAGGACGTGCACGAACACCACTGCCAGCGGCGGGAATAACTCCAAGGACTGAATTTGACACTGAAACTCCTAAGTATTATGGGTAGAGTAAAAATCGTTCACTAGTACAAGCAGGTCGTCAATAGTGCTCAGCTCGTTACGCTGTTCCATCAGTCGCTTACTCAGTTTCAAGTTGAATATTTCAAGAGTAGATCGCGTTGCTACATCCTCAATACCCCTGATGTCTGCCACTCCGGCGATTCCAATAGTACGACGCGCCATCGAACATGCTGCAAATCCGGCAGCGTCGCGCAAGATTTGAATCATATGTTCGGAACGCAAACTCTCTAGCTCTTCTTCAGGTAAAAATCCTGACACATAGAGTGTTGAGTCATTAGACTGCTTCCATAACTCTAGAAATCGAGTCTCGAATGTGTTCCAGATGACTGGAAGTTGCTCGAGTATCCATTGTTGGTACTCGGCACCACCTGGTCGCTCAAAGTGTGATGTGCACGAAAGCAGGTAATTGGAAAATACTTTGCCTACATCGAAGCTGATGGGTCCAAAGAACGCAAATTCAGTGTCGATTACGTAGCTCTCGTCTTGATTCACCATCATTGAGCCACTGTGAAGGTCACCGTGTAACAAAGCCTCCGTCTTGGACACGAACAGCTCCTTGAAGTGAAGCACGTTACGTTTGTATTCATGATCTTGATGAATATTCTCTTTTACCCATTCATCAGTTGCCGGATTCGAGTAGTTTGATTCATGTACCAAATAAGGGAACGTAAAGATAAAATCTTCGGTTAGTTTGCATAAATCTGCGTTCATCGTAAATCGATCAAGCAGCTTTCGTCTCTCTAAACTAGGCATAAACCAAGCACTTGTTTTGAAGAGAGTCTCAGCCATGAACAGGCCAGTATGCTCAGCTACTTTAGGATAACGAATGCCCTCGATCATACCTACACGCAGTATGATGTGGTTATCTAGGCATTGCATGATCACAGTACTCATGTCTTCGTCAGCAAAATAGATGTCTGGTACGAATGAAGGTACTAAGTCTGAGTATGCTGAAAAAGCCCTTATTTCGTAGCGCATTCTGTCTCTTGCTAAAGGCCAGGATTCCCCCGCCAAACGTAAGAACGGCACAGCTTGCTTAACAATCACTGATCTTGTCTTGTCCTGAGCATTGCTCACGCGATAGACATAATTTAGGTTGCCATCACCAATCTCTTGAATCGACAGATCACTGGTGCTGCCAAGTACCTCTACAACTGCTGGAATATCTGCAAGGTAAGAAGGAATTGAATCCTTATCAAGAATTTTGTACAGCGCCTCTGACTCGTTAGTGATGTCCATGGCTAACTGGCTTCTGACATTTTTGGAGCCGACTGAGGGATGCCTGCATTACTGAGTTCGGCAAGAATTTCGTCGTGAACAAGCCCATTGGAAACGAGCAGGTCTGTTTTGTTTAGCTTCCAAGGTTCGCCGTTAAAATCTGTTACGAGGCCGCCTGCCTCTTGAGCTGCTAGTACACCGGCTGCTACATCCCATGGATCGATATTTAGCGTGGTAAACCCATCAACACGACCAGTCGCCACCATGTAGCACTCAACAGCCGCTGATCCAATTTTTCGAAAATCTTTAATCTGTTGATGAAGTGCATATTCCATCTTAGAGAATCGTATGTTGTTCTTTTCTCCGCCTGGGCATCCGACCACGTATGTTTTCGCCAACTCTTTAGTTGATGAAACTCTGACTCGGCGACCATTCAACGTGCAGCCTTGGCCTTTTCTTGCAACAACCATCTCTTCGATAAATGGAGATAAAATGACGCCAGTAATTGGCTCATCGTTATAGGCAAGGCAAATGGATACCGCAAAGAACGGATTGTGGTTCAGGAAATTACTACTGCCGTCAAGCGGATCAATAATCCACGTATAGGGGCTTCCGTTATCAATCAAGCCCGTTTCTTCTGTCAAAAGATTGTGCGATGGACACTCTTTCTGCAACACTTCAATGATCAGCTTGTCTGCTTCGTGGTCATTGGATGAGGTTATTTCCTTAGACAGGGTTCTGCTACCAACTGAAAGTATCTCAGCGCCATAAACAGAGGCGTGCTGCCTGCGAAAATTTCCAAGTAAAGCCTGCCCGGCACTTGTAGCTGCCTTGACAGCGGTATCAGCGAAATATTGCATAGAATTTTGTTTGTGCGTCGATTAAACCAAGAATTAGAGTTTAATACGTCAAAGTCACAAGAAAGCTGTGTGTGTCTAAGTTTCAACTACAGAATTTGCCTTCGTTCACAAGATTGAAATCAATTTTAAAAATTTGTGAATTGTGTCGCCGTTGAAACCAGCTGTGCCTGGCTGCGTTGAGCGGGCGCCGTTTGCCGATTGTTGAGCTGGCAATTAAACTAAATCGAAGGTCGACATACGTTTGACGAGATAATTTTTAATAGGATCTTACGGTAGTGTAATGTTGAAAATTGATTCGATCAGCCAAAGAGATAGCTGCCGCCCGTGTCGGTTATTGGACGTGTTGGGTAATCGATAGCCGGACGTGTGACTCAGTTTTTAATAGAACGGGTAGGCGGGTAGATTGATCGCTGGGGGCAAAGTGGTCATGTGGTTCAAGGCTTAAGTCGATTTTTGACCTGCTCTAGTTCATTGCTAGTGCTTCATTGGGGTCTAGGTAGTCTTGTAATCAATTGTCAGATCTGCGATGCAAGGATTCTAACGCTTGTGCGGATCGGGCAAATGAGCCTTGTTGAAAATCACAGCTGAGGCATACGCCCCAGCCAGTTTTTCGACTAAATACTAAACAACCCGACGACGCCAAACAAACAGTCCTGCTAACAATCCTATTAGGGGTAGTGGCGGGTCACTAACGTTTGAGCCAATGCTACATCCACTGGGAGAACTCCCGTTAGGGCTGATTCGTGTTCCATTATTGATGGAATCAGTGCCTGTCGTGGAGCCCGTGTCGTTATCGGTTCCATTGCCCGCACCGGCATCTATTCCTGAATCAGTGGACGCTGCAGTTTGCAGCAAGCGTGCGTCTGAATCTGCCAGGGCAACTGGCGTAGCTGAGTAACTCAAGTTGTCTGCATACCCAACACCAATAGCACCATTGCTAGCTCTTACACGTACCTCGTTATAAAGAACCACTTGGATAAAAAGTGTCAGAAGTCATTGAATAGACCTGTACTTCGTCTCCCAACGTGTAAGTAATTTGTCGTCTTCTCTCGTACCTAGTGCCAACCCTGTAAAAACATCACCAAGCTGTCTGTCAAAACCGACATTCTTTGTATCGTTACAAAAGGTACCTTGAACTCTAGCCTGAACTTGTGAGTCATCACCAACTGGCAACTCTCACGTACTTGAAAATTTTTATATCGGCTATGCCGTTAAGGTAGGAGCCCACTCACAGGCAATACTTGATTCTGCGTCGGCCGCGGGGTGTCGTGTTTAACTGTGAAAAACGCCTTAACGTCTCTCTCGCGTTCATTAAACACACCATCGGAAATTTCATTAAAAAGATCGGCTCTCAGCTCTGTACAGAATACTATTAACCGAAAAGTCATCAGCAAATTCAGCACTATTTTGTGCGTAAAAAAATTGCCCCATACCAAGGCTACAGACAAAGGTGGCTATTGTTATAGTTCGCGGCGCGACAATGGCGCGAGGTAGAAGCTCGAATTTCATGCAGTATAGCCCTTATATTTAGTGCAGCTAAGAGCTAGTCAAGCTCGCAATATACAAATGACACTAGCTCACAATCGTGTCTGATAGACCTATAACCAGTCTATATCTATCGTTTAGTTCT
>JALZWO010000182.1 GCA_023300375.1 Granulosicoccus sp.
ATGGTAGCAGGCTATTACGTGGCACTTGAACGTACCTTGTTTGCTGAAGAAGCCAGCGATGAACACGTTCGTTTGTGGGATATCAACTGCAAGGTTCATGATCGTGGAAAGGAGCTTCTGGTACCGGGCGCCAAGTGTTCAGAGATCGCTAAGGAGCTCAACGAAATTTACGCATCAGAAGATCTACTGCAGTACCGTTCTTTTGGCTACGGGCACTCGTTTGGCGTGCTGTGCCATTACTACGGGCGAGAGGCAGGTCTTGAGCTGCGAGAAGATTGCGAGACAATACTCGAACCTGGCATGGTGATTTCCATGGAGCCGATGATCACCCTGCCGGATAATCTACCGGGAGCTGGAGGCTATCGTGAGCACGACATTCTGGTGATCAATGAGAGTGGCAATACGAATATCACTCATCATCCTTATGGTCCTGAACAGTTAATCATTAAAAAATAACTTGGCTTCGCGGGGCTCGTATGGCGTCTTATCCTGACATAACACGCAGTGCAGAATTGACATCGTTCTTAACGACTTTACACAAGGCTATCGAGGTGCGTGCCAGTGTTGAAAGCGAGTCGCGTCGAACCATTGACAAAGTCATGCAGGCGCTTGAGCAACAGCGGCCTTCAGTTTCGATGGAACCCGTTTGGTTGCCTGCATGTGAGCATCTTGATGCGGCGATGGAAAACATCGCTATGTACGCATCAAGGGATGATCAACCTGAGCCTGTTAGTGCCAGTGCTGAAACGCTTGTTGCTCATGCACAAGCCATGCTTGCTGTAGTCCTCAAGATAGCGTGGTGGAACCGCACAGTTGGTGTAGAGCACGGCAGCCCTTTTTGCACATGCGAATGCGAATGCCACGCTCATGGGTAAAGGTGGGCTCGAGGAGCGCGATGATGTTTGGGTGGGAATCAGCTTGATGGCCCCCGGCATTGAATACCCCGAGCATCACCATCCTCCTGAAGAGGTTTATCTGGCGTTGTCGTCAGGTCATTGGCAGCAGGCTAGCGGGATTTGGTTTGAACCGGAGATTGGTGGACTGTTTTATAACAGGCCGAATATTTTGCACGCGATGCGCTCGGGGACTTCACCTTTACCTTTACCTTTACCTTTACCTTTACCTTTACCTTTACCTTTACTTGCCACTTGCCACTTGCCACTTGCCACTTGCCACTTGCCACTTGCCACTTGGTGCTTGTGGAGAGGTGGTTAGTAAAAGAGACATCGTGCAGTTTGCATAATGCCTCTTTGTAGGTCGTCTCTTTTTTACAAGGCGCTAAAGAATCGATCTGTGGTCATTGGTAGTTCCGGTGGAAACGTCATATCAGGAAACGCCGTAGTGTGTGGTTTGTGCTGAACGTGAAAAGTAACTCTGTCTTGTTCAAACATGTAAGTACATAACTCCGGTGTTGCCACAGTGACAATACAATTGATGGTGGCCGAAGGGACAAAACAAGAATAAATGTCAGGTTAAGGAAATGGTTTACCACACAGTAATGAAGCAAGTGTAAAAATTATCACCTGAGCAGAGGCGGCATACTCTCAATATCGGATTTAAGCTACCGAGGCGAATCTCACTTGATGAGGCTGTGCCTGATACTCGCCGGACGCGCGGGTCAGGATCGGATAGGGAACTTAATCGTTAAAAGATGCACATACCCGCGTATGTTCCGCGTGTTCGCCGTTTAGATCACTGAGCGGGCTTTGAATTTAACTGTGTTCGCCCGCTTTTTGAGTGTGGAGTCACAGTTGGGTCATTTGGCCACATTGACAGCGTCATAAACCGCTGCCAACATGGTTGACTAACGTTAATAGTTACATGGACTGTTCGTGCTAAAAATCCAAGTTAAATCGTACTCACCTATTGCTCTTGTTCTTCTCTGGCTGATGTCACTACCTGCCTTTGCAGCAGGACAAGCGCCGAGTCAGCCGCAAAACCTGAGTGGGGACATCAGTGCAACTACCGTATCGTTGAGTTGGGAAGAGTCAACCGACATAGACGATTCGGTGCAAGGCTACAACGTCTACCGAAACAATGCCTACGTTGACACCGTATTCGACACTGTGTACACAGGCCCGGTGGAGCTAAACACCTTATACTCGTTTTATGTTGTGGCATTTGATGAAGTGCCTCGCCAATACTCAGCAGCCTCGGATAGCTTAACGCTGCCAGAAAATCTTGTGCCTTCTGATCTGTCCATTCCGCCAACGATTCCCTCATCGTTGAGTGGAGAGATCGATGGGTCGTCGGTAACTCTGCAATGGAGCGCATCTACCGATGATGAAGCGGTGCTGGGTTACAACGTTTATCAGAACAACCAATACCTGACAACCGTTAGCGAGCCAAGTTACTCAGGCACCATTACAGCAGGGGCAACGACATCTTTCTATGTGGTGGCATTCGATACTAGGCGTAATTTTTCTGATCGCTCGCCCAGTATTACCTTGCCTGACAGAGGGCCGGTCGACACCACAATCAGACCAGAGCCACCTGAGAATCTTGCCGGCGATGTGCAAGCAGGCGAGTCAACTGACACAGTCACTCTTACCTGGGACGAGGCGGTTGATGACCAAGCGGTTGCGGGCTATAACATCTACCGTAACGAGCAATATGTCACTACGCGTTTTTCAACAGAGTACGTGGGGCAGGTTACTGCCGGTAGTCGTAATGCCTTTTCGATAGTGACCTTTGATTTTGATGGCAATTTTTCTGCCGCCTCCAGCGCGTTGATTTTACCTGTAGGGCCAGGCTCCAGCGATCCAGGTGTGCCACCATCTGTGCCCACGGGGCTTGCTGGCGTAACGAACACCGCGAGCGGCCAAACCACTGTCGTGTTGAGCTGGGATCCTTCAACCAGTGTTGCAGACATCGCGGGTTACAACGTCTATCGCAATAACGATTATCTAACGACGGTGAGGAGCACTACGTTCACTGACACAGTAGAAGCGGGTCAGGCATTCTCTTACTCGGTAGTTGCGTTCGATAATTTCAATAATTTTTCATCCCAGTCAGAGCGCCTGAGTTTGCTGGGTAGTGCAAATCAACCGCCTTTCTTCAGCGACCTGAGTGATCAGCGTTTGCGTGTGGGTGAATTGTTCGAGCAGCGGCTTAACCCAGTGGATCTGGATGGTGGTGCTGCTGGCATTCTAACCAGCACTCTGCCGCCCGGAATGGAAAATATTGACAACCGTGATGGGACCCGTTCACTGCGCTGGACGCCGACCTCTGCAGATGTGGGGCGTTTTGATATCACGTTGACCGCCTTCGATCTGACCGATGTTGATCTGCGCACCAGCGAAACCATTACATTGACAGTGACGGACGATGGGGCAGATCCTGTGAACGCGCCGTTTACGATCAGTATTGCGCAAGCGGCCTACAATCTGCGAGAAGGTGATACCTCTGGCATCCAGATTCCCGTGACCCTAAACCGTCAGCCTGACTTTAACGGCTCGGTGACGCTAAGCGTCGAAGGTGAAAACGGTTCTGATACGCCGTTAACGAGCACGAGTTTTTCGAACACAGTGTTGGAATCTGGAGAAATACAAAGCACATTGAATCTGAGCTTGGCTATTGATGTACTCCCTATACAAGCGTCACAGCGACGCTTTACGATAATTGCTCGTGAGGGTAGCGCCATTGATACAGCAAGCGTCACGGTTGCCGTATCGCCGGTACAGCGAGATGATATTTATCTGTTGATCGGGCAGAGCAATATGGTCGGTTTTAGCGAGGACGGTGCAAAGCAGGCGGGTGCAGGCGAGCCTGATGCTACCGATCTGAGAATACGCCAGCTCAATGTGACAGCCAACGAAAGCAGCCGTTTTGCAAGCCCTGCAGACTTTAGCAGTGCCTCTGCGAATTTAGCAGCGCCTCTATTTGTTCCTGCTGAAGACCCGTTGCACGAGCCGGTTGATCCTAATTCGTTGTCCAAAGAAGGCGATACCATTGGCTTGGGTCTAACGTTTGCCAAACAGGCCTTGAACGGCACGACGCGTAATGTTGTGTTGGTGCCCGCGGCCTGGGCAGGGACAGGGTTTTGCGGTAACACCCCGCTTGACGCACACTGGAATGCCACGACGCCAACTGATCCTGCATTGGGCAACACATTGCTGTTTGATCGTGCGCTGAGCCGTACAAACAGTGCCATTCAGGAGACGGGTGGCATTCTTCGAGGCATTCTCTGGTTACAAGGCGAAGCCGATCGTTCGACCGAGTGCGCCGCATCCTATGAACAGAACCTGGTGAATCTGGTTGAACAGTTACGCTCGCAAATTGCAGTGGATGCTCGTGGCTCTGATGCACGTGGCCCCGGTGCTTCTATTCCGTTTGTTACCGGCACTTTGAGTCGCGGCAGCGATGCAAGAGGTAGTTTTGATAATAAAGAGGGTGGTACCTCGGTTGTCGATAATGTTCATCGTTCAATCAGCTCTCTGGTCCCCTACAGTGAAGTGTCTTTGCATGATGATTTGGTACCGTCAAACGGGTTTTCTTGTGGGAATGGTTCCTGTATTCATTTTGGCAGTGATGCGTTGAGAGAGATGGGTGCTCGCTTTTTCGATGCGCTAGTGAGAGCGGGTTCTGAGCCTTGAGTAACTGAGACTTACGAGCTTGATCAAGACTGATTGGTTAATCGTAATAAACTTACGATATCATCAGATATTCCCTTGTTGACAAGCCTGCAACAGGATTTAATACTGATGAATGTTTGGCAAAGGTGGTGTCGCTAAAGTTATTCTATAGAGCGCCACTGCGCAGTTACGTTACAGAGCTGAGCTACTTACAAGCTGTATAGCGTTCCATCTGAAAAGACGCAGCGTTTGTCCGGCAAGCCGGAAAGTTTGTATTTGCAAATGTAGTGCAGAGACATTGGTACGCAACTGTACGGGTGTTGTGCTACAGAGACTGAGAGGCTGGCAAGGTGACTGACGGAACATTGGCTGTTGAACGTGCGGTTTCAACGCAAAGAAATCAAATGCCGTTTCGCATTGCCTATGCTAGCCGAACAGCTGGATACAGCTCCCCGAGCCGCATGGCGCAATTAGCGGCTGAGGCGGCACGCGACAATCTACCTCAGAGCATCTCAGGTGTTATCGTTCATGAGAAGGGCATTAACTTGCAATGGCTTGAGGGACAAGCCAAAGATGTTTGCAATTTGATGGCAAGAATCTCTGCTGACCACCGACACAAAGACGTGACGATATTGGAAGCTGGCTGGATATCCAAGCGACGTTATGCGAGCTGGCCTATGCGTTTTATCAGCCCGTCAGTCGATGACGTCTGGTTCGAACCACCGCTAACCCCACTAGGAGAGTTGCCTTGCAGTCCTGATGCTGCTAACGCCGCTTTTAATGCCCTTGCAGCACTACACAAAGATGCAACACAAACCGATCAAGCAGAGCCTGCGAGCGCTGAACTTTTCTTGTCTGGTCTTATAGCAGCTGATGGACTTGCTCTTATCGAGTTTCCTGCCGACACCTTGAGCGACTTGCCTGCGCGCGCTTCGCTGGTCGACCAGACGTGCATGCTGCTCGGCCGTCGATGGAGAGACGACACGATGAGTAGTTTCGAAATAGGCCTGGCTTTGGCCGATCTAAACAGGATGTGGCAACGTGCTGGCCGGGTAGAGGAGCCTTTGTGCCCCAACAGGGAAATTTGTGTGGTTATCCCTCCTGGCAGTAGTGAAGTCATTGGATCTATCATCAAGTCAGATCTCATTCGTGCGTCGGGTGCCTCAGTACATCAAGTGCTTGAAAGTGATTGGACGGCCATCACCAATACGCTGGCTATAGGCGAACAATCTCCTATCATTGTCGCCGGGCCACGAGTGGGACTCAATGGCGATGCTGATCGAGCTAGTGCACTGGCAAATCGTTTGCAGAACTTATATCCGGGGAGGGAGGTGCACCTTGGAGGGCGAGCTGGAGGTTCTTTGTCCTTGTGGCCAGATCGTCTCGGTTTGGGCGCGTCTGACAATGGCCCCATGCGAGCAGAAGCAATAAAATGGCTGGCACTGTCCGCTATAGCTTCTATTGCGGAAACACGGCAGGTTCTTTAGAACTATCGGCTTGCCAAGAGATTCTTTGGAACAGGCCACCCTGTTTGAACGATTGCACTACACTAACCAGAAGGGCTAGGGTGATCATGCCATGAGAATACGTGTACTACTGCTAGCAGTTGGAATTGTATCCTGCAGTGTCAATCCCGTGCAGCAAGATCCGTATGCTCAAAAACTCAGTGAGTTACGGGCAAAGCAATCAACTGCCGAATTCAAAGAGCGTGGGTGGACCACATTTATTGAAAATACAGCTAGGGGTGCGACCAGCTGGACTTTTACGCCTGATAGTCATCCAGCTCACCCTTCGTTCGCGTCACGTCGTATTGTGCGAAAACAAGATTCAAGCCTGAGTGTTCAAACTCACTTGAGGTGTGGTGCGGCTGAAAAAGAATGCGCTCAACTAAAAGATGAGTATGATTTGCTTGATGCTCGGTTGAGAGATCAGGCAAAAAAGGATCAAAGAGTTTAGACGTCTATTAATTAGTAAATTAACATTAGTAAATCAACACTTCGGTGGATGACAAGTAACTTACTGAAATAGAATGGCGTCGCCGCTTTTGGAAACCAAGGCTCGACCAATAACTATGAACTCTGAACTCATAAAAAGGACGGATGACGATGGCGTCACCACTTTAACGCTGAACGCGCCATCTTCTATTAATGCCTTGTCTGAAACAATGCTTGCCAGTTTATCGGACACATTGGATCATATCGCCGCTGATCGCTCAGTTAAGGTGGTAATTCTTCGAAGTGCAGGCGATCACTTCTGCGCAGGTCATAACCTGAAAGAGATGACTGCACGCCGGATGGATGAGGATGGTGGGTACCAGTATTTCCAAGACTTGTTTGCCACCTGTTCAGCCACCATGCTACGCATTGTGCACTTGCCTCAGCCGGTGATAGCCGAGGTTAAAGGGATTGCCACCGCCGCTGGATGCCAGCTTGTGGCGTCTTGTGATTTGGCTGTGGCATCAAAGGATGCCAAGTTTGCGACCTCAGGTGTCAATATTGGGCTCTTTTGTTCAACACCTATGGTTGCATTAAGCCGAAACGTGCCATGCAAGCTAGCCATGGAAATGTTGCTATTAGGCGAGTTCCTGCCTGCGGTTCGTGTTGCTGAGATGGGTCTGATCAATCGCGTTGTACCGCGCGATACTCTGGAGAACACCAGTTTGGAAATGGCCCGCATTATTACTCTCAAATCGACAGCTGCAGTCAAGCTTGGCAAGCGTGCCTTTTATGCGCAGGCGCAGATGCCGTTGGAAGAAGCCTACGCATTTGCTGGGCGAGTAATGGCAGACAACATGATGGCCAAAGATGCAGAGGCGGGTATCGGTGCCTTTACGCGCAAAGAACCTATGCCTGAGTGGAGTGGGGAATGACTTACGACGGACCAGAACTTCAACGTTGTGTTGCCAACCATGCGGCTTTGTCGCCGGTCTCGATCCTTAAACGGGTTGAACGGGTGCACCCCGAACTTCCTGCGCAAATACACGGGACTATTCGACGAAATTGGGGGGAGGTAGCCAAACGCTGTAAGCGGCTAGCATCAGCCTTGCAACAGCGAGGTATTGGCAAGGGCGATACCGTGTCGTTGGTGGCGCCCAACATACCTGAAGCGTTGGAATGCGCACTCGCTGTGCCAATGTTGGGTGCTGTGTTGAATGCCAACAATGTGCGGCTGGATGCCAGCACCATCGCCTATATATTAGATCACGGGGAAGCGAAGGTTCTGCTGGTCGATACTGAGTTTTCAGCCATGGTTGCAGATGCGGTTAAGCAATCTGGGCGCGATTTGCTAATCATTGATATAGAAGATTCACAAGGCCCCGGTGGTGACAGGATCGGTGAACTAACTTACGAAGAACTGCTGGCTGAAGGTTCTACGGAATTCGCCTATACATTACCGGATGATGAGTGGGATGCACTCTCGCTAAGCTATACGTCCGGAACTACAGGACGACCCAAGGGTGTGGTGTATTCACATAGAGGTGCTTGGACTAATTCTGTCAACAATGTAGTGACTTGGGAGATGCCACATCACCCTATCTATTTATGGACGCTACCTCTGTTCCATTGCAATGGTTGGTGCTTTCCCTGGACAATCACCTTGTTGGCTGGCACGCATGTGTTTCTGCGGGCACCACGAGCTGATGCTATTTACAGTGCATTTGCTGATCATGGTGTTACCCATCTGTGTGGCGCACCCATCATCATGTCTATGATATCAAGCGCGGTATCTGATGACAGAGTCGAGTTCTCGCAGCAGATCAAAATGATGACTGCGGCTTCTCCACCTCCAGCATCTGCCATTGCAGCAATGGAGGCGATGGGGATCTCTATTACGCACGTTTACGGCTTAACTGAAGTTTATGGCCCGGCGGTTGTTTGCGCAGAGAAGCCTGCGTGGAGCGACTTACCCCTAAAGGAGCAAGCGCAGCTTAAGGCGCGACAAGGCGTTGCCTATGAGCTTCAGGAAGACGTCATGGTGTTAGACCCTACTAACAGCCAACCTGTACCTTGGGATGGCAGAACACTGGGTGAGATAGCCTTTCGCGGAAACATAGTGATGAAAGGTTATTTGAAACAAGCTGAGGAGACTGCCAAGTCGTTTAAGGATGGATGGTTTTGGTCTGGCGATATCGCGGTTCAACATCCTGACGGCTATGTAGAAATTCGTGATCGTGCCAAGGACATTATTATCTCAGGTGGCGAAAACATTTCTTCCATAGAAGTAGAGAAGGCTCTGTATTCGCATCCTGCCGTATTCGTAGCGGCCGTAGTGGCGATGCCTGATGATAAATGGGGTGAAGTACCTTGCGCCTTTATTGAACTAGCAGTTGGTGCAACAGCCACTGAAGATGAGCTGTTGGCACATGCCCGCAATGGCTTAGCTGGATTCCAGCGACCCAAGAAAATTGTGTTTGGCGAACTACCTAAGACAACGACTGGTAAGGTTAGGAAGAACGAGCTGCGTGAGCGTACAAAATCTTTATGAATGTGCACCCTTGAGAATTAGGAACATCCGATCTAACTTTTGATGCGCGCAACACGGGCGCACGCAGAATTTTCTGGACCAGTTTGGTTAGTGTTTTTTTAATATTCAGGCAAAACCCGGCTTGCGGGTTTTGCCCTATTGGTACTAGTTCAGCTCAGAAAAACCAAGAAACACAAATTCGAAATCGTCAATATCGTTGGCGAATTGTGTAGGTATACTTTCGACAGTGAGAGTGTTTGCGCCCTCAACTAATACTCCGGCCACACTGAGCGTAATGGACTGCACAGTGTACGATCCATCAACATTGGTGTCGTCTGTCACAGCGACATCACTACCGTTAATAATAATGCGGTTGGGGTGCTGTATGCCCTTAGCTACCCAGTTAAGAATAATCTCATCTTGCCCAAGCTGTTCGCTGGAGATATTAAAACTTCTTACTAGGCTTGGTCCTTCGGTCGTTCTCTGGAACTGAGAGTTCGCTGATCCAGAGAAGCTGTTATCACCCAAATGATGCACAGAAGGCATTGGCTCGATGACAACAAAATTATCAGTTTGCGCTATCAATGTGATGCCAGGCGATGCAATATTTTCTCCTGTATTTGTCAACGGCTGCGCAACAGGTCGAAAGCCATCAGCAGTAATAACCACTACGAATGAATCTGGAATCAGGCTATCTTCAGCGACCAATGAGAAAACCCCCAGAGCATCTGTTGTGGTTAACACGACAGGATTTGTGTCACTAGTGGTGTTTATCAAATCCAATGAAATCTGTGCGCCGACAACCGCTTCATCGGTCGAGCTATCCGTGACAATACCTGATACCACTGTGCCGACGAATGGATTGGCATTGTCGCCTAGTCCGTCGCCGTTTAAATCGCTGGTCTCAGAGGCATCATTGGGAAACTGATCGCGATCATCTGACACACCATCGTTGTCTGAATCTAGGCTTGCCGTAGGATCATTTGGAAACTGGTCATCACCATCAGGTACACCGTCGGAGTCTGTATCAGAGTTTTCAGGATCTAATCCATTCTCCAGTTCTTCGTCATCACTTAGACCGTCATTGTCGGTGTCTACAGGTGGAGCCACGACAACAACACTATCATCGATGGCGTCGCACACATCGCCTATGTCGTCACCATCGGTATCAGCTTGATCTGGGTTGGATAAAGTAGGGCAGTTATCAACATCGTCTAGTACGCCATCTGAATCAGAATCGACAACGATTATCACACCGCTGGTCGCGTCGCAGACATCGCCTAGGCCATCGTTATCTGTATCGAGTTGATCGCTATTGGCGATTGCAGAGCAGTTGTCTACATCATCAAGAATGCCGTCTGAATCAGTGTCAGGAACAACCACCACGCTGTTGTCAGTATCATCACAAGCATCGCCAACTCCGTCGCCGTCTGTATCCAGCTGATCGTTATTGGCGATAGTTATGCAGTTATCGTTGGGGTTTATGATCTGATCATTGTCGGTATCGGCGAATAAGCCATCAGCGAAATCTTCTATAGCTTCAAGCGTCTCGTCGTCCAACACATCGTCGCTTGAGCTACTGCTGCTGCCGTCGCACGCGGATAGTACTCCTAGAAACACTAAACTTAAGGGGGTGACTTTGAGCAATTGGCCCGCTGATCTGTTGGTTAGCTTGTACATGAATGCGTCCTTTCAAATGTTAGGGAGATAAGATTAGCGACAGACGGGAATTTTTTGCTATCACAGTGAGTCAGACTACACGGATTCTGTGAATAATTCGACTGTGGCGCGGCAGAACTGTCGATAGACAGTCAGATGTTAATGCGGCCCGTAGAAGCTGCGATCGCATGTGAAGTAATCATCAATTACCACTTAGTGCAATTTCGCTTTGTTATTGGAAAAACAGGTCAATCCAACACATGGCTCGCACTGAATTTCTTCGCAATATAATGCAGTATTGTTTTGTATGCCAAAAAAGAATATGAACGCTCTTCAGACTTTGTCCATAAATGTTGTTGTTCGAAGCCAGTGTTCCAGCCTAAGTGTAGCCGTCACATCATCACGGTTTTAGCGAAGAATGTCAGCTTTCAACTGTGCTCGTTTTTGAGCATCAACCTCAATTAAGAAACGGTTGAATTGCACCACTGGGATCCAGAATCATCATCCTGCACTGGAAATTGACTAGGCTAGGGTGCTTGCAGATATCCTTCAATCCGTAGCCTTGGAGGAGTAGTACAAGACTATCTAGAATGGTTTTTTGTAAATCGTACAAACGGCTTTTACTGCCAAGCAAGTAAGAGACAGTCTCGTTATCTTCCATGGCATAGCGTTTGGCGTAACTACGAATGGTCGTTTTTCGTAAGCACAGTAATAGGTCAGAATCAACTTAAAATAACGTTTTCGGTAAACCTCAATTCGTTTCAGAAAGTTGCGCCAGCCGATTTCGTCATCATCGCTGTGATCAGCCCAGTCATATTCAAAGACTGCTTGAGTGTCATCATGGCTATTGCTAGGGATAAGGAAACCCCATAGGTAAACGTGTTTTTCACCTGTACCTGTGAGCGGATTGTCTTCTATATCGAAGTGAACCCACTGACCTTGTGGTAATGCTAGGGGGCCGAGTGAAAAATGCTTGTCGGTTAACCAAGACGTTGCTTGCAGAACGGCGTGTTTTTTATTGGCGTCGCCTTTTAGATACGGTATGTCTGGGATGTCATCTGGCTTGGTCTTCGATAATTGTGTGATCGTATGGATACCCATATTCTCTAGCGAGTCAGTAGCACGCCCTTGTATTTTATAGAGCAATGACAATTCGTCATTAGATTCAAATACCGACTTGCAATGTAAGTTGTATGGGCAAATACTGCATTTACTGTGGCTATAACGTACTGCTGGTTCACTAGACTCATTTAACAGCGTGGGAAGGGCACCAGTTTTTAGATGCGATACGCGATGAGAGCACGTGGAAAATAATGAAGAATAAGGTTTCCGAATCTGGTGTTGGCATGACGTTCGATATTGTTAAAGCTCTGGCAATATCTGTAGCGAAGGATTCTCTCGGCATATAGTGGTTTCGACACGAAGGAGTGGATATATTGCTAACAGTCAATTCATTAAAAAAGTATCATGTTAAATCCTAAAAATACTCGTTGCGTACGGAGCTGAGCTTTACATTTAATTCTATTTACTTTTTTTGGTTTTTTTTGCTTTTTGCTTCTTTCCGTTTATGTTGATAAGAATTTTGTCATTCCAACTGTTCTGTTTCCGTTGACGACCGGAAGTTTCCTTCTTGCGTTGCGATGTCCTCATTGTGGTACTCAAATTTATAAGCGGAAAGGCAAGTTTTTTGGCACTGAGGTTCGCTACTCTGGAGCCGCTGCGTGCACAAGGTATTGCTGTTGACCCACAAAGGCTGGAGAGGCTTTGCGCACGGCTTGAGCTTGATCCATCAATGCTGGATCGCCGCCCACACCAGCTCTCTATCGGTCAGGCACAAAAAGTCGGAATTCTGCGGGCGCTAATTGCAAGTCTGGACCTGGTACTCTTTGATGAACCGCTGTCAGCACTCGATGCCGTGACGCAAAAGCATACGGCCCAATTGATCACAGAGCTTCAGCGTGATGAAGGATTTGCAGTCCTTATCGTCACGCACGACATGGGCTATGCTGCAGCTCATGCAAATGATATTGTTATTCTGCGCAATGGACGCGTGGAAGAAATCGCATCGCTAGGTGCGGCAATGCCTGCCTATTGGCTGGGTTTGCTGTTAATAGTGCTTTTTGCCGTGCATTTAGCCTGGCTACCTGCGATGGGTGCGATGGGTGCGTGTACCGTTGCACATCTTGTGATGCCTGCGCTGACCCTGGTGTGGCTAGTCATGGCAGGCCTGTTCGGTGGTATTGCCCATATCCCCATGACGCTTGCTTTTCGATACGCAGAAGCATCGCAGCTAGCCCCCAGTCCAGTATCTTGCCATTACCTGACCTGTGCTTGCAGATCTCCTGATCTTTCATTCGCAGCTGTCAACCGCCTTCCTGTTTGCCTTGCCGCTGGTGCTCACTGGTGCAGCGCTTGCGGCTATGGAGAGCCCAAAGCGAACGGTAACATCCGCCTGATCAGTTCCAATGCTTAGAGAACACACTACTCACAAGGTTTGCGAGTGACATAAGTGATGCGGTCTTATAAATTTAGACGGTAAGGGCCTGCATTGAGAAGTCCACGCAATGACTGAACCAGTGTAATGACTGCCTGGCCTGACGGCACTACTACAGTACGCAAGCCGCCTTCAAGTTTGGTCAGTTGTGCCTCTAGTGTGCGCTGGGTAGGCGTGCCATGCAGGCCATAAGAGTAGCCATCGAGGTCGCGTTGACTGCGCGTGGCGTAGGCCCGGGCATCGTTGAACACGATAGTGGAGGCGCGATGAGTTGTCACCGTAAGCGAAGCAAAGCCTTCATCGCTAGCGTGGCGGTGATGTATATTCAAGGTGGCGTCCCGCACTTCATATCCTCATGTTTGGTGTAGACCCTAAACCATGTAGGGTTGCAACAACAGAACACTTAGTCCGACGATCAACAACCCCCCGGCAATGTGCATCCCGGCCGACAGGTTCTGCAAACCCGGACCACTTGCAGCACCTCCCACATACGCCAGTTGGCGGGCCGCAACTCCGGAACTTGCGGCGAGGATGTTAAACAGGGCTGTGCCAAGGCCCATGGTCAGTGTGGCCAGAATACCTACGGTGAAGATATCGAATCGCGCTGCTATCACCAGCAGAAACAGTGCGCCGGTGCAGGGTCGTATCGCGATGCTGATAACAAGTGCTACTGCCTCACGCGTTGATTGCAGTGATTTCACCTCGGACACACTAACACCGTGGGCATGACCACAACCACAGACGTCATCGGTGTCTTTGTTAACTTGCCTGAGGCGTATCATCGCCTTGATTCCCCGTACGGTTAACATGGCCCCGATTAAGGCAATGGCGATATGGCTGATCGGTGCGAGCCAGTGTTCTGTCAGCGCCACTGCGTCACGCGACGCTAGCTGTAATCCGAATACGAGGGTGGCAATCAATACAATGGCACAAACTGATTGCGCCAGGCTCGACGCTAGACTCAACATGATCATTCGATACAAGGTTGCGCCGCTGGCTATAGCCGCACCTCCCAACAGCACCTTGCCGTGGCCTGGCCCCAGCGCATGCACGAAACCGTAGGCTGCGGTGGCAACACATAGCGGCCAGATTGCTGCAAGCTCACCGGCTTTGATGGCCTGCAAGGATGTGGCCATTGCATTCTGGAACACCCGCTGTTGCAATGCCACCTTGGTTGCAATATCTGTCCAAGGTAACAGTATTGCGATCACAACCAGTGCAAATAACAGCATGCCGAGGCCTGCCAGTGATTTCAACGGCACGTCAACACGACCTCATCGGAAAACTGTGCGCCGATATCTGGCTCATCGGGTGTTTCTTCCCGCGACAGGGCGGCTAGCTGTACCAGCGCGCTTGCCTCAGCTTCGTTCGGCTTGAACGGATTGGCTGTGGCCCGGCAGGGTGCATCCAGCTGCTGACTACTCGGCATGACATTCACTGAATACGCGTAGTAAAAAACAGGGTAGTAGAGTCGGAGACTTGCGTGCTGGCCTGACATATCAACTGGACTTGCCAATGGCAGATCAAAGCTAACAATGATCTGCCCATCGACCATACGGGCCTTCGCATTCTCTGGTCGCGTAAGCTTTGTGGCGTTATGATTGAACTCCAAGTGCACATCACCGTTATAGTCTGGCGGCCAATCCGTTTCTGCTGAGGCAACGGTGGCAAGATCGTCAGCGCTCAGCTGCCCGTCCGCATCACTGTCAAGATCAAGAGCATCGAACAGGAACAGAGTAGTGAATGCGTCGTACTGCCATGCTATCTACAATGCCTGCAAATAATTATCCGCATCGATCTGAAAACCCGCATGCGCGTCAACGAACACGTGCGGGTGAGCTTGCACTGTACCGGTAAGGCAAAGCGTCGCCATCCAACACCCAGCCATCATATTCTTGAACTGCATCATCGCTTACTCGTTCAAACATCACCTGCGTATTGCAATGCTCGGCTAGTGTCTGTTCAGGTTTGTTCACTACTCAATGCCAGACTAAACCTCATCTTTCATAACGAAACATGAAATCTTGTTTAACTGAGGTATCAAAGACAATCAGCCAGCGTTTGCGCTAACTCACGCACAAGCTGCGAATACAGGGCAGCACCTGGTTCGATGGTGGAACCTAACGGATCGATAACGCTCGATCCTGCCTGCGTCCCGTCTAACACTGTTTTGACCATGTCTGGATTGAATTGCGGCTCTGCCAGCACGCAGGTGACGTTAGCTTCGACTACTCGATCCTGAATCTGCTGGATGCGGGCAGGGCCAGGTTTAGAAGCATCGCTGATGGAAATCGCACCTGTAGCACGCAGATCGAAGGCATTCTCAAAATACTGATAGGCATCATGAAAGACGATAAAATTCCTATCGCGAACGGGAGCAAGTAACGCGTTCACATCGGTTTCCAACTGAGCAAGATCGGCGATACCGGCCGCAGCATTGGCTGCATATACATCGGCATTTTGCGGATCAGCCTGTGACAATTGCTCGGCAATGTTTTCAAGCCAGACAGCGGCATTGGACGGGTCCAGCCAAGCGTGAGGATCATGCGTGCCGCCAGCATGATCATGGTCCACCTCTGCAGCATCAGTGGTGTGTTCTTCACCTGCCTCATGCTCCCCCTCAGCGTGATCCTTTTCAGCATCATGGTGCTCATCTTCCTCTTCCTCATGATGCTCAGCTATCTCGTGTTCTCCTTCATGGTGCTCGCCTTCCTCATGGTGCTCAGCTTCTTCATGATGTTCTCCCTCATCGTGATCGTCGTCATGATGCTCATGCGCTTCGAATAACGCACTTTCCCGTTTGCTCAGTTCTGTCGTACCTGGTACCTCCAGCAGCTCCACCTGTGTCGCCTCTGACGCCAGTGTGTTGATCGTATCGGCGAGCCACGGCGTCAATCCAGCACTGACCCAGAAAACGATATCGGCATCTTGTAAGGCCTTCGCCTCTGAGGGCCGCATCGAATAGCTATGGGGTGTTGCACCTGGTGAAACAACAAGTGCTGGTTCACCGAGCGTGCCCATCACTTGCGCGACCAGTGAATGCACAGGCGCGATATCGACTGCAACTACTGGAACATCAGCACGGCAAATGCCAACCGTGGTTAGAGTAGCCAGCGCTAATGGCAAAGTGGCTTTTATCATCGGGAAACCTGTGTGCTTTAATTAAGATGCCGCGAAGTGTAAATGTTATGTAATAATGTATCAACAGGTAATTCATCAGTCAGCGGTTTCAAAACTTGCTTGACTACAGAGTATCGGTGTCACAGGAACACAATAATGATGACAGGATTTGAACCTCATGATCACGTGGGTTGTATAGCCGATGCAATGTCTGCAGCTGAACAACGTTGCGCCAGCCGCTCCTTAAGGCTTACGGCTGTGCGAAGACAGGTGCTCGAAATCTTATTGCAAGAGCACGTGGCATTAGGGGCCTATGACATTTTGGAACATCTGCGACTAGCAGGTTTTAACTCACAGCCACCAGTAGCTTATCGGGCTCTGGATTTTCTGGTGACAAACGGTTTCGCTCATAAAGTTGAGAGGCTCAATGCCTTCATAGCGTGCTCGTATCCGGGTGAAACCCATTCGCCTGCTTTTATGATTTGCCGCAATTGTGATGTGGTTGCGGAAACTCGTTCGACGCCCGTGAAAGGTTCACTGGGAGCAGCTGCACGATCTGTTGGTTTCAGAATTGAACGCACCGTGGTAGAAGCTGAAGGCCTGTGTCCCTTGTGTCAGGAAGAAGCAATCTGATGAGTCTGGTGTCCGCCAGAGATCTGAGTATTCGGATCGGCTCCCGAGAAATATTGCAACAGGTTGATTTGGACATCGAACGTGGCGAGATTGTGACCATCGTTGGCCCAAACGGCTCGGGTAAGACAACCCTGCTGCGCGCCATCATCGGTGCGTTGTCGCCAACCGCTGGCAAGATATCCAAAGCACCTGGGGTAAAGGTTGGTTATGTGCCGCAGCGTTTGCACATCGATGCAACATTGCCTATAACCGTTGCGCGTTTTATGAGCATGCCGCGAGCTGCAAGCAAATCCACTTGCGATACAGCGCTTGGTGAAGCAGGGGTGCCAGATTTGTCAAACCGTCAGATGTCGGAATTGTCTGGTGGACAGTTCCAGCGCGTGTTGCTGGCTCGTGCCTTGATCGGCCGTCCAGATCTGTTGATCCTGGACGAGGCGACACAAGGCCTGGATCAGCCCGGATCAGCCGCCTTCTATCGGCAAATAGAACAGGTGCGGCGCACGCTCGGTTGCGCGGTGCTGATGGTAAGCCATGAATTACATGTGGTTATGAGCGCATCCGATCGAGTGATCTGCTTGAACGGTCATGTGTGTTGCCACGGTACGCCCGAAGTCGTTGCATCAGCCCCAGAATACCGTGCGTTATTTGGCACCGGCACACTGGGTACGCTTGCGCTGTATCGACACCACCATGATCACGAGCATCACGAGCATCACGAGCATCACGAGCATCACGAACATCACGAACATCACGAACATCACGAACATCACGAGCATCACAAACATCACGAACATCACGAGCATCACGAACATCACGAACATAACGAACATAACGAACATAACGAACATAACGAACATAACGAGCATCAGCGTGAGCTTCGGCGTATCAATACGGACCGGGACTTGAACTGATGCTGGATGATTTCCTGGTACGTGCAACATTCGCAGGCTTGGGTGTGGCACTCGCCGCAGCACCACTTGGTTGCTTCGTCGTTTGGCGACGCATGGCCTATTTTGGCGATGCCACTGCTCATGCAGCGATTCTCGGTGTAGCGCTGTCGCTAGCACTGTCCATTTCGGTCTTCGCCGGTGCACTGGTTGTGTCTTTGCTCATGGCGTTGACAGTCAGTGTTCTGAGTGGGCGCGGTTACGCCATGGACACTCTGCTTGGTGTGCTTGCGCATTCTGCACTGGCGTTCGGACTGGTTGCGGTCTCTTTTCTATCTGGTATCCGTATCGACCTAATGGCCTACCTTTTTGGCGATATTTTGGCCGTATCGCGCAGTGATTTAGCCGTGATCTGGGGTGGGGCGCTATTGGTTGTG
>JALZWO010000183.1 GCA_023300375.1 Granulosicoccus sp.
ATGTGCGCCGAGCATGACATAACTCTAAAGGGTGGAAGTCCCTGAAGAGCCTAGACGACAAGGAATCTTAGCCGAAGGCAAGGGTGTCCACCGTGAGGTGGAATCTGAAGGAAGCCGTGGGCGAAATTAGGTTTTGACGTATAGAAATCAGATAGTAGGCCTGTGTAACTGGGTAAGCGAGCATTAGATTGTGAAGCCCGAAAGTCGTTCGGAAAGTTACGGGGGTATATCTGGCCGAGCCTAATGAAAGAGTTAAGTCTTACCTCGGGAGATCTTGGAGTAGTTTCGATTTACTAGGAACCAAGAAGTCAGCAGAGGTCATAGTAGGAACGTAAACCCTATTAAACTACTTCCCATGTAGGAAGAGGAAAAAAAACAGGATAGGATAGACGAACTCTGAAGGACTAAATTTTTTAACAAAAGGAGCAGACTTGAAGATGCGTAAAAAGCAAGGGCATAAAAAGATAACAGGTCAACTGAGTTTATTCAGAACCCAGGAGGTGAGTTATCACCCTGAAGATCAATTATACAGCGGAACTGTGTTAAGAGATAATCAGGGGTCTAGTTACTTTTCGCTACTCGCAAGGAATCGAGCCTTTACCGAGAATCTGTTGGAGACAGTAATGTCACCGACAAATTTGAATCGAGCTTACGAACGAGTAAGATCAAACAGAGGATCATCAGGCGTTGATGAGATGGATGTAGAAGGCTTAAAAGAATGGCTAAGTCAAGAAGGTCAGTATCTAATAGATCAAGTACTAGAAGGAAGTTATGAACCAGATCTGGTACTAGGAGTCGAGATAGCAAAGCCAGATGGTGGAGTAAGACAATTAGGAATACCGACAGTAAAAGACCGCTTAATTCAACAAGCAATTCATCAAGAATTATCATTGTATTATGATTCGTTATTCAGCGAGAGTAGTTACGGTTTTAGACCAAATCGAAGTGCGATAGATGCGGTCAGACAAGCAAGCGAGTACATATCTTCAGGCTACGAATGGGTAGTGGACATAGATTTGAAAAGTTTTTTTGATTTGATCAATCAAGACCGTTTAATGCAGAGATTGAGCAAAGGTATAGGAGATAAGCGCTTACTTCGCTTGATACGCAAGTACCTGAGATCAGGCATGCTACAAGGGGGCTTGGAGCAACAGCGAATAAGCGGGACTCCACAAGGGGGTCCCTTGTCACCGTTGTTGTCAAATATCGTACTAGATGAATTGGACAAAGAACTGGAAAAGCGAGGTCACGCATTTGTGCGTTATGCAGACGATTGCAATATCTATGTAAAGAGCAAAGCATCAGGAGAACGATTACTAACCTCAATTAGTAGATTTATAGAGGGTAAATTAAAACTCAAAGTGAATCAAGAAAAGAGTGGAGTACGTAGATGTGAACAGGTCAAATTCTTAGGTTATACAATACAGCCAGGTGGCGGTATACGTATAGCGGATAAAAGCATTACTCGTTTCAAGAAGAAAGTCATAGAATTGACAAAGCGAAACAGAGGAAAGGGATTATCAAAAGTAATTGGCGAGCTGAACATTGTTTTCAGAGGTTGGGTAAACTACTATAGATTAGCAAACTGCTGGCTACCTTGGCGAAACTTAGACAGCTGGATAAGAAGACGATTGCGAAGTTATCGCATCAGACAATGCAAGAGAAGATATACGATCTTCAAATTTCTTCGCAGCTTAGGCGCAGAAGAAAGTAAGTCATGGAATGCAATTATGTATTCAGGAGGCTGGTGGAATTTATCTTCAAAGCTAGTCTGTCAAAAGGTGATGAATAAGCAATGGTTTGACAGTCTGAATCTATATTCGTTGATAAATCTATTCGAAAGAAATCGGTTAAACTGTTAAAAGAAACCGCCGTGATACGTTAATGCGTACGTCCGGTGGTGTGAGAGGTCGGAGATAGAGATAAACTCCTTTGCGGTTTATCTTTATTTCCTCCTACTCGATCACAGTGTTGCCATTTGAGGTACTTTCAACACTTGATAAACTACACTTTGCTGTGTGCTCCCCCGAAGCTAGCCTTAATTCCGCAAGTAGTTGTTTGAAACGTGTAGAATTCTCATATATCACAGTTTTTATCTGTTGTATCACTGAGATGTACAATATTTTATAATAGAAAAACTGTACTGGGTGTATTAAGTTAAAGGAGTAAGTAATACTATGCTAAAAAACGAGTATCCATATATAGATTACCAGGCTGCTTTATAGCAGTTATGTAATTTTAATACCTATAGAGTTAGACAGAAGAGTTAAATTCTTAATTGTATAGAACCATAAATTTTCAAGACCCATTGTCTGGCAGTAAATACCCATTTAGCGGGTATTGCGATAAATTTAAAGACGAATCTCTTTACTCTTAATTTTTTATTGATTCCAGAATACTTTACAGATAAAGCCTCTAAAGTGTGCGTATAAATATTTTTCACCATAGCGCTAAGCACCAGATAAACACTATTTTTTTGGAGTGAAGAAAAAGCAGGCTTTTTCCATCCGAAGTCATTTTTTAGAATGTCGAATTGCTTTTCTACAGCTCCTCTTTGATTATAAAATCTTAATGCTTCGATAGCATCTATCTCTATATCATTAGTTACTATTGCTCGATAAGTACATGGTTCATGTGTCAGTAAATTTAGTTGTCCGTCCTTACGTACTTGCTTTTTCACCACTAAACGATAGTTGACAGTTGGCTTGCCATTAGTGTATCTTCTTTTAAATGGGATGTATTCGATATGGCCTACAAAAATTTCATTGCCTTTTGCATCTTTAGTCTTTTGCCAGTTGTCGATACTGCTAAAGTATTGTTCTACATACCTTTCTGGGGCTCCTATATAAAATTGCGTTTCTTGTTTTGTAAGAAAATTGACAATATGGAATTGATAGGAGGCTGAATCTGCGCGAAATTTATCTACTTTGACTACTCCTTGCTCATTAAGTAATTGGTATATGCGTTCAAGTGTTTGACTCTGGAATGCAGCAGCACCACTGGCTCCATTTCGATTTTCTACATAAACTACTTTGTCTTCATTTAAAAAACATACTCCTGGTTGAAAGCCTTTTTCTCGCTTGAAAGTCATTTGGCTACCTTTGTTCTCGGTAAATATTATTGTATTGTCGTAATCCAATAATATCTGCTCCGAACTCAGAGCGCCTAGTTGATCTAAAAGTTTAATATTCAGCTTATTTAAACGATCATTGTAATTAAAAATATGCTCGTTACCATTTCGATCACTTGTGCATGTAGCATTTTCTTGCACTAACTCTGACAAACGACGCTGTATTGTATCTGGACTTGCTAACTTAAAAAATGGATTACTAATACCGCGTTGACCCAATATAGTTTTGCAATCTTCTATACATTGTCCTCCACAAAAATATATACTTGCAAAGGAGTAAAAAATATCTCTCCAGTTATAATTACTGTTTTGGTGCAAAGCCGGCAAATTTTCAGATAACAACCTCGGTATACCCAAATCACTCATGTGTTCTAAGACAAAATTTAACCCACCAAATGGGTTAATTGTCTCACTTATTTGTACTTTCATATCACTTAAACTATTCACCAATATAGGTGAAAATGTAAACACGGCAATGTATTATCTTTCAATACTTTGCCGTTGTTTTTTCAACATACTTGCGGAATTAAGGGCGAGGTCGGGACAGGCCC
>JALZWO010000184.1 GCA_023300375.1 Granulosicoccus sp.
AACTCATCAAGAGCATCAGAACACTGATCCGCAAAATGAACATCACTAACTCGCGCTCACATTATTCTGATACACAGAACCGTCGTTACCAGCAGCTTTGTTATCGAAGTAACTCAGAACATCCCTGCAATCACTCAAGGCCTGACGAACGCTTTCATCGTCGGGTCTCGGTTGCTCATCCTGCGCGTCAAGCACTCTGGTGAGATCGCGTGCCTCACTAATTTTGCCGTGTACTTGCTCTAACGCTCGGTTCAAAGCATCAACAATTTCACCAAATTCGTGTGAATCGTCAGCACGCAAGCGCACGTTTAAATTGCCATCTCCCAACTCGTTCAGAGCACGTCTGATTGCCAACAAAGGATTGCCAAGCTTGCGCAGAATATAGACCGCGATCGCTGTAGTAATTACCGCATTGACCAGCAGCATGACAAGTAGCCATTGCCCCAGCACCTCGCTCAAGGGAGGGACTGCATCAGCCATCACGCCCAAGTCCTCAGAGGCAAAAAACAACGGTGCATTACCTGCGACCAAATCACCTAGAAAGGAATGATAAAAAAGGCCCAACGTCAACGTTGACTGAAACACAAACAACACTGTGATTAGCAGCACACGACGAATCTGACGTAGCTGAAATGCCTTATCCCGAATAAGCGAGAGTGGAAATGCTGCGTCTGATGAACGCGCCATGACTAACCCCTTGATATGCCATACCCACACAAATTAGCGGGCAACAAAAGGAAAATCGGCGCGATTTAGACTTACTTGATACGTCGTTTAGTGGCTGACGTCATTTTACGTGCTCATGTGTGCAGCAACTCACAGAACGCAGAGCATGAAGTACTTCAATTGATTTGTCGGCGAGCCTCTATTGACTCAGCAAGTTGTTCAAGCAACGGAATGGTGTCATTCCACCCCAGACAGGCATCAGTGATGCTCTGCCCACGAACCAAGGGTTTGTTATTGATACTTTGAGCGCCTTCTACCAAATTACTTTCTACCATCACGCCCATGATGCGACGTTCACCATCGGACAGCTGAGCACAAACGTCTCGACCAACATAGCTTTGTCGCTTATGAAGCTTTCTGGAATTCGCGTGGCTGCAATCAATCATGACTCGCTCAAGTAACCCTGCTTTGACCAACAAGGCACAAGCATCGTCAACGCTTGCGGCGTCATAGTTAGTGTGCGACTTGCCCCCGCGCAAAATCAAGTGACAATCTTCGTTACCCGATGTTTGAAAAATGGCAGACTGACCCTGCTTGGTGACTGATAAAAAGTGGTGTGAACCACGGGCCGCACCAATCGCATCAACGGCTATCTGCACACTACCTGCGGTGCCATTTTTAAAACCCACAGGGCAAGAAAGACCAGATGCCAGTTCACGATGCCCTTGGCTCTCGGTAGTGCGAGCGCCGATAGCTCCCCATCCCACAAAATCAGCAATGTATTGCGGGCTGATTAGGTCCAGATACTCGACACCCACTGGCAACCCCATATCGTTGATGTTCGATAGCAGCTGTCGGGCAATTTGAAGTCCATCGTTGATCTGAAAACTATCGTCCATAGCGGGATCATTGATCAAGCCTTTCCAGCCCACTGTGGTACGTGGTTTTTCAAAATACACACGCATGATGATGCAAAGCTGACTGCGCAGAGACTGCTGCAATTCAACCAACTGCGCTGCATATTCAAGAGCAGCCTCTGGATCATGGATAGAGCACGGCCCAACCACCACCACAAGACGGTCATCGGTGCCTTTTATAATTTCTCTCACGTCACTATGTGCTTGTGTGACCGTCTGGGCAGCGGCATCACTAACAGGAATGAGGTTTATGAGTTCTTCAGGTGAGCGCAAGTTGCGTGTTCCGCTTATGCGCAGATCGTCCGTATTGGTTGTCATTTAAAACTACTCGGAAAACTATGTTGATTTAGTGTCGGTCTTCTAGCGTGGTCTAGCCTAAGTTAGAGGCACCGCTTTCGACAATTGGTTGAGTATTTCATGAATTCGTGTGTGCCGTACTTTCATGGATGCTCGATTAACAATGAGTCTTGAGCTAACGTCGCTTATATGCTCTAGCGGCACCAGGCCATTGGCACGGAGCGTAGAGCCCGTATCAACAACATCAACGATTAGATCACTCAATCCCACCAAAGGCGCAAGCTCCATCGACCCATACAGCTTGATAATTGTGACCTGCCTACCCTTCGCTGCAAAGTGTCTGCGCGCGCACTCAGTGAATTTGGTCGCAACCCTAAAACGAGAGCGTGATTCCAGATCGGTGTCGGGAAACCCTGCAACCATAAGCTTGCAACGCGCAATGTTTAAATCAATCGGCTCAACCAGACCTTCACCGCCATGCTCCATCAAGACGTCTTTACCCACTACACCGATATCAGCACCAGCGTACTGCACGTAAGTGGGCACATCACTTGCCCGTACGATGAGAAATTCCACATCAGGTACATTGCTGGGAATAATCAGTTTTCGTGATTTTTCAGGGTCTTCTGTCGGCACAATACCTGCCGCTTCAAATAGCGGTAGTGTCTCGTTAAAAATACGCCCTTTTGATAACGCCACACGAAGCGGTCGCCCTTGCTCTGTGGCGTTCAATGATCAGGCACTCTGCGCACGATCGCGCCTAGTCGATCAAATTTTTCCTCTATACGCTCGTAGCCACGGTCAATATGATAAACCCGATGTACGCTCGTCTCACCATCTGCCATAAGAGCTGCCAAGATAAGACTAGCTGATGCACGCAAATCGGTCGCCATAACTGGAGCGCCACGAAGTCTGTCAACGCCCCTGATGGTTACAGCATTGCCATCGATGCTCATATCAGCCCCCATGCGCTGAAGCTCGTTGATGTGCATGAAGCGATTTTCGAAAACGGTTTCGGTGACTTTGGACATGCCATCAGCCAAGGCGTTGAGCACGCAGAATTGCGCTTGCATATCCGTGGGGAAATCGGGATAGGGCGCTGTGGAAATATTTACCGCACGGGGCCTTTGGCCTTTCATGTCTAGTTCAATCCAGTCATCACCCAAAGTAATGTGGGCACCGCACTCACGCAGTTTGTCCAGTACCGCTCCCAGAATTTCAGGCACCGTATTGGTCACTCTGATCTTGCCACGCGTTACTGCCGCAGCCACCAGGAAAGTGCCGGTCTCTATGCGATCAGGAACAATACTGTATTCGCAGCCTTGGAGCTCATCGACGCCTTCGATGGTAATCGTGCTGGTGCCAACACCGTCGATCTTCGCACCCATCTTAATGAGATAGTTCGCGAGATCTATCACTTCAGGCTCACGCGCCGAGTTCTCCAGAACTGTGGTGCCTTTGGCCAGAACAGCGGCCATCAATAGGTTTTCGGTGCCGGTGACAGTGACCACATCGAAGACGATGCGCGCCCCCTGTAATCTTTTGGCTTTTGCTTTGATGTACCCACCCGAAATCGAAATCTCAGCACCCAGAGCACGCAGCCCCTCAATATGCAAATTGACTGGGCGTGCGCCGATTGCGCAGCCTCCAGGCAGAGACACTTCAGCTTCTCCAAAGCGTGCTACCAGAGGTCCGAGCACGAGAATGGATGCTCGCATAGTGCGAACCAGTTCGTAGGCGGCCGTGTAGTTGTTGATCCCCGAGGGATCGACATCCACACGCATGTTGTCGCCCATGGTGATTTGGCAGCCCATGCGCGCCAGCAGCGACATGGTGGTGGTGACATCGTTGAGATGTGGGACATTACTCAGGCTAGAGGTACTACTGCCGAGTAAGGTGCCAGCAAGTATGGGCAAAACCGCATTCTTGGCACCTGAAATTTGCACCTCACCAGACAACGGTGGGCTGCTTTCAATAAGCAGTTTATCCATGCAATTTGTTCATCAATCTATAACGCCTTCGGCACTTCTGCATGAGATGCAGATAAGTTGGCTAACTCTGCATAGAATGCAGGTTACGAGGCGCAGATTATATCAGGCCATCTACCTGACTAACGACTGCAAGCTGACGAAGACTGTCAGGAATATGATGAAAAGTGATGTCGTGATTGGTTCTGCGCGCTTCAGCACGCCACTCAACCAGCAGGGCCAAACCCGCACTATTGGCTTCGGTAACGCCGGATAGGTCAATGTCCAGTGTGTCATTACTAGCAATATGCGCAACTACAGCTGAGAGAGCTTCACGCGCCGTCGTGAAATCCAAGACGCCTTTTATCAGGCAACGCGAAGCTGGCCCGTCTCCTTCAATCGTGACACTCAAGCTCATGTTTTACCATTGCGCTTCTTCATGAGCTTGATGAGACCGTCTATTCCACTTTTTTCGATTTCACTTGCAAAACCAGACCTGTAAAGCGTAACCAGACTGCTGTCATCTACGACGATATCGTAGATCTTCCATTCGCTACCACCCAATTTTGCCAATTTGTACCAGACAGCTACGTCGCTACTGGTTGCTTGCTTGAAGTTAGTTCGTACCACGGCTCTGTCATCTCGCCGCTCAGCACGGAAAGCCTCAAAAGCCACGCTTTCTCCACCGTCGTCTCCGCCGTATTCTGAGAGCGCATCAGTGTAAGTACCTAACAACAGCTGTGTGAACTCCTCCACCAGCTCGCTTCTTTGCCCATCATCTGCCCGAGTCCAGAATTTACTCACAGCAAGCTTTGTCATTGACTCAAAATCAATGTTCGGCACAACAAGTTCATCCACTTTAGTTTGCAGGAACTCAGGATCGTTTGTGAGACGAACGCCCTCTTCCTTGTACAACTCAAGCATGGAGTTCACCACACCGATGACCTTTTGCTGGGCAGGGTGAACATCTTGTGCAACCACTGTAGAAGCCGCAACTGACAGCGCCAAAGCAACACCTGCCGATCTGAATATTTTAAACATCAACGAATTCCTTACTCAACCTAATATTTATTTAACTCAGTCTGAACCAGAGCGACTGAACAGTACCTGACCGATAAGACGCTCGAGCACCAAAGCAGACTGCGTCTGGTAAATTTCATCATTATCAACCAAAACGTCTACCTCTGCACCAGGTTCGAGGCCGATATATTGCTCCCCGAGCAGCCCAGCTGTGTAAATGCTGGCCGATGTGTCTTGTGGAAATGAATCGAACTTCGCGTTCATACTGAGATGAACAATTGCCTCAAAAGTTTCTGAGTCGTATTCGATATTGTCAATCTCACCCACTCGAACACCTCCAGCGGCAACGCCCGCACCTGCCTGCAAACCACCGATATTCTCAAAGCGTGCGACCAGATGGTAGGAATCCCCACCCCCAAAACCTGTCAAGTTGCTGACTCGCAACGCCAACACAAGCATTGCTCCCAGAAACAACAACATGAACAAACCGACCAACAGCTCAATGGCACGTGAATTCATAGGACATACCGAGTAATGTGAGAGAAAAAAACATAATTAAAACATGATGGCGGTTAGCAAGAAATCCAGTCCTAGCACAGCCAGTGAAGAATAAACCACCGTTCGGGTCGTAGCACGGCTAACGCCTTCGGAGGTTGGAATACTTTCGGCACCTTGGTAGATTGCAATCCAGGTGATAACGAACCCAAAAACCGTGCCCTTAACAAGACCGTTACCGACGTCGTAGATAAAGTTAACCGCGCTCTGCATCAAAGACCAATAAGCACCGCTATCCACACCTAACGCCACCACCGCCAACAAATAGCCACCACACGCGCCTACCGCACTAAACATAGCGGCCAGCATGGGCATTGCCATAAAACCTGCAAGAAACCTAGGAGCAAAAATGCGCTTGAACGGATCAACAGCCATCATTTCTAGGCCGGACAATTGCTCAGTTGCTTTCATCAGGCCAATTTCCGCCGTAATTGCTGAGCCCGCACGCCCCGCAAACAACAAGCCCGTGACAACAGGCCCCAGTTCTCTCACAAGAGTCAAGGCAACCAAGGTTCCAGTGCGATTTTCTTGACCGAAATCAATCAGGATGTTGTAACCCTGGAGCGCCAGCACCATGCCGACAAATAGTCCGGAAACCAGAACGATAGACAAGGTCATGACGCCAATGGCATGAAGTTGCCGTACCAACAAGGCTGGCCGCCTGAATAATGAGGGTAAAGCCGTCAGCGTATTTAACAAAAATAGGCTTGCTCGCCCAACGCTCGCCAAAAAATCTATCCAATATCGCCCAACACCAGCTACATAGTTGATCATGAGCCGCTCCGATCTAGCGAACCAAGCAGCTCGGTTTCGTAATCGGGCGCCGCGGCCTGAAAAGGTACTGGGCCATCAGGCTTGCCTTGCAAAAATTGCTGCACCCATTCGGATTTCGATGAACGCAATTGCTCAGGTGTGCCGGCTTCGACAACTAGCCCTTCAGAAATAATGACTGCGTAGTCTGAAATAGATAAAGACTCGGCTAAATCGTGAGAAACCATGAGACTGGTTATTCCCAGAGCCTTGTTTACCGTCTTGATCAGCTCGATTAAAATACCCATTGAAATAGGGTCCTGCCCAGTGAAGGGCTCGTCGTACATGATCATCATAGGATCGAATACCAGCGCTCGAGCTAGAGCTGCGCGCCTAGCCATACCGCCCGACAGCTCTGCAGGCGAAAGATCTCGAACACCGCGTAAACCGACTGCGTGTAAACGCATGAGTACTAAATGAGATATGAGCTTTTCTGGCAAATCCGTGTGTTCACGTAGCGGAAAAGCGATGTTTTCAAAGACACTCAAATCAGTGAGCAGTGCTCCAGATTGGAACAACATGCCCAGTCTTTTTCGAAGTTGGTACAGTTCGCGGCGCTTCAGACTCGCAACATTGAGTCCGTCGACGTGAATGGTGCCCTGATTACCCCTTAGCTGGCCGCCAATTAACTTGAGCAGCGTTGTCTTACCGGTACCACTAGGCCCAAGGATAGTGGTGATCTTGCCACGTGGGATGTCAACGCTTAATCCACGAAAGATGTGTTTCGTGCCGCGCGAGAAATGCAGATCGCGTACGCGCACTAATTCCGTATTGTCACCGTGCATGACGTTATGGGCAGCTCACACTTGCATCAAAGAGAACCGAGTGTACCAGCTTGATCTGCTTTATCATGTGAAGCAATACCTCGTTTAACGCCAAACTAGACAATTTAATCGGCGCACGAACCTAAAACTACACAGGAATTTAGAGATTATGACCCGCCCAATGCTCATAATACTAACTTTGTTAGCACTCACTGGCTGTGCTAGCAACCCATCCAATGGGCCAGTCTACGACCCCTTAGAACCCATCAACAGACCTATCTTTAAATTTAACGACACAGTAGATCGATACATACTAAAACCTGTGGCCAAAGGCTACAAGCGAATTACTCCCGATATCGTCGAGATCGGTGTCAACAATTTCATTAGCAATATTGACGATATCAATGTAGTCGCCAACGACTTGCTGCAAGGCAAATTCAAACAGGCGGGAAGTGACGCGGGCCGGTTCTTGTTAAATTCAACGGTTGGCATTCTGGGCTTTGTTGACGTCGCCACCCCCCAAGGCCTTGTCAAACACAATGAGTCATTCGGTCAAACTCTTGGCGTGTGGGGCGTCGGTGAAGGACCGTTCCTAATGCTCCCCCTACTGGGGCCCAACAACGGTCGCTCCACTGCAGGATTTATAGTTGAAGGCCAAACCACGTCTTTGGGGGCACTCACCAACGATGAAGATTACGTTTTCGGGATTTCGATCTTAAGCATCATAGCATTGCGTGCCAGGCTATTATCTGCAGGCAACCTGCTAGACAGCGCGGCGATTGACCCTTACCTGACGCTTCGCGATTTCTGGATCAAGCGGCATCGCCGGTCTACCTGCGATGGACAATGCAACACACAACTCGACACAGCAGGCCCATCAAACGGTGATGAATTAGATGAACTAGACGAACTAGATGAACTAGATGAACTAGATGAACTAGATGAACTAGATGAACTAGATGAACTAGA